>JALWZG010000113.1 GCA_027002825.1 Caldifarciminota bacterium | reverse complement strand
CCTTAAAATGGTAGGTGTGTCTATGTTCACTTTCCTCTACGGTCTGCAGGTAGGAGATCCCACCGGCCTCAACGTCTTCTACCGCGGGGAGGGTTTCCTCTTGAGGGGAGGATTGGGTGTGGGGGGGGTCGTATCCTATCTCAACATGCAGGGGTGGATGGGGGTTTCCTTCGTGAAGCCCGTGGGAAACCTGAAAACCTTCGTGGGTGTTGAAGGGGTTATGGGGTTCAGGATCGGGAAGGGGATGGGTGTGGGGATAAGGATACCGATCGGGGGTTTTTTCAGAGGTGATCCCAAAAGTCCCCTGATGTTGGGGGCGGATGTTTCACCTGGGCTTGTCGTGGTCTCGGCATCGCAGGCACATCCGAGTCTTTCCGTTTCCCTCCACATCGTGCACTCCCCACCGGAGGAGAAGGGGACTGTGGAGGAGGTTGTGGAGAGGAGGGTTCCCGTATCCGGAGAAGGGACAAAGGAGAATGTCGTAAATGTGGAGAGGAAAAAACGTCCCACAACCGCTAAGAAAACCACCCGAAGGACCGGTAGCACGGACAAAAGCCCTCCCAAGCAACGCGAGCAAAAAGTGGATGAGGAGGCTGCGGATAGGGAGTACAAGAGGGGTCTGCAGGCCTACGCCGAGGGGGACTTGGAAAGGGCCTTGAAACACTTTGAGGCCGCCCTCAGGTACAACCCCAAACACGAAAAGGCTCGCAGGGCGTTGGAGAGGGTCAGAAACCAACTGGGAAAGTGATAGAGGCCGCCTTGAGATACGCCGAGGAGAGGTTCGGAATAGGGAGGGAGGTTTTTAAGGGTTTTCGCTTTTTCGTAAAGGGGAGGGACGTTTGGATCGTATCCGAGGATGTTCCCGAGCTCAGATACGTCAACAGGGCGGGACTCAGGTTCTCAAGGGGTGGGATGAAAAAGCCCAAGCTCACAACGGCCGTCCTTCAGATCTTCGGCAGGTACGCCAAGAGGAACACCGTTGACCTCAGGGGGGATGTCCTGAGGGAATACCTGCGGGGCAGGGATGTGGAGGTGGGAGAGGTTGAGGGTGTGTCCCCTGGACAGGTGATAGTCCTCTGTGGGGAGGACGTGATAGGATCGGGTCTTTACGACGGCAGGTTTATTAAGAACCAGATACCCAAGGCGAGACGGATTCAGGAATAGAATCCCAACCTATGAAGCTCTACGAGTGCGTACCCAACTTCTCCGAGGGCAGGAACGAGGAGACCATAAACGCCATCAGGGAGGCCATAGAGTCCGTGCCGGACGTAAAGCTCTTGGACGTGGAGAGGGACCCGGATCACAACCGGAGCGTCTTCACCTTCGTAGGGACGGCCGAGGGGGTTTTGGACGCCGCCTTCCGGGCCATAAAGGTGGCCGTTGAGCGGATAGACATGAACAAGCACGAGGGGGCGCACCCACGGATAGGGGCGGCGGACGTCGTCCCCTTCGTCCCTCTCTTTGGCTCCACGATGGAGGAGGCCGTTCAACTCGCCCACAAACTCGCCAAGAGGGTGGCCGAGGAGCTGAACCTACCCGTGTACCTCTACGGTGAGGCCGCCCAGAAGCCCGACAGGTACGACCTCGCCAACATCCGCAAGGGGCAGTACGAGGGCCTCGCCGAGAAGATGAAGGACCCCAACTGGAAGCCCGACTACGGCCCGGACACCCCCCACCCGACGGCCGGGGCCACCGTTGTAGGTGCGCGTAAGATACTGGTCGCGTACAACGTCAACCTGAACAGCCGGGACCTGAAGGCCGCCAAGAGGATAGCCCGCAGGGTAAGGGCCAAGACGGGGGGCCTCGCCTTCGTTAAGGCCCTCGGCTTTGACCTCCCCACGAAGGACATGGTCCAGGTCTCAATGAACCTCGTAGATTACGAGAGGACGCCCATCCATGCCGCCTACGAGTACGTCAAACTCTGGGCGGATAGGTACTCCCAGCCGGTGTACGAGAGCGAGATAGTGGGCCTCGTCCCCCTCAAGGCGTTGGTAGAGGTGGCCAAGTTCTACCTGAAACTCAACGACTTCAAGGAGGACCAGATAATTGAGAGTAGGATATACGAGGGCTGGACCCTGGACCTCTACCTCTCCGACCTCGCCTCCTCCGAGGCCGTCCCCGGCGGTGGTTCTGCCTCCGCCCTCTCCCTCGCCCAGGCTGCCGCCCTCCTCTCCATGGTGGCCGGGATAGGCCTGAAGAGGAAGAAGTACAGGGAGAACTGGGAGAAGTTCCAGGAGATAAGGGACAGGGCCAAGGCCATCCTCAAGAGGGCCAAGGACCTCGTCCTTGAGGACAGTAAGGCGTTTGAGGGGGTTATGAAAGCCTACAAACTTCCAAAGGAATCCCCTGAGAGGGAAGGGGAAATCCAAAGGGCGCTTTACAACGCAGCCGTTGTACCGCTTGAGGTGGCGGAGCTCTCACTTGAGGTTAAAGGGCTTTCCGAGGAGCTTGAGAGTATCGCCCCGAAGTCCGCGATAAGCGACGTTTACGTCTCCCGCTATCAGGCGGAAGCGGCCTTTAAAGGAGCGGTTGAGAACGTGAAGATAAACCTGGAGTCCATGGTGGATGGGGACCTGAAGGAGGAGATCCGGGAAAGGCTCGGCAAGCTCTCGTGGTGATCTCCCGACACTCCGTCTCCCTTCTGCTCGCCTCCCTGTGTTGGGGGACATCTTTTCCCATCACAGAGGTGGCCCTGCGGGACGTTTCCGCCGGGGTTGTGGTCTTTTTGCGCTTTTCACTCGGCACACTCCTCCTCTTTCTCCTCTTCCGCAGGCGACCTCACTTTGAGCGACACTCCGTCGCCGCAGGTGTTTTCAACGCTTTCGCCTTCGGTCTCCAGTTCATAGGTCAGCAGTTCACCACCGCCACAAAGGTGGCCGTCCTCTCAAACACCTTCCCGATTTTCACCGTAGCCCTCTCCCCTTTTATACTCTCCGAGAGGCCCACACCCCGACAGGTTCTCTCCGTAGTCCTCGGTGTGGGTGGTATAACCTTGGTGGGTAATCTGTCCGATTTGAAAGGTGTGAACCCAGGGGATGTGATGAACGTGATGGCGGCCCTTCTTTACGCGTTTTACATGGTGGTTTCCAAAAAGGCGTTGGAACGCGTCGGGATTTTGGACTTCGTGATAACCTCTGGTCTTGTCTCATCACTCTTCGCCCTGACCTATCTGCCCGTCTTCTTTCGGGTGGAGCTCACATCAACCGCCGTGTTCTCGGTCCTCTGGCTTGTACTGATCCCAAGCGTTCTCGGCTATCTCCTGTACGCTTACGGAATAAGCGGAAAGAGCGCGATCTCTTCCTCCGTCCTCGTCCTTTCAACCGTCCTTTTCGGTGCTATGACGTCCACGCTTTTCCTCAAGGAGAGCCTAAGTCCAACCGAATCCTTTGGCCTTCTCCTCATAACCCTGGCCATACTCCTTTCGGCCTGATGCTCTTGATTCCGTGGAAAGTTCCCCCTTAAAATCCTTGCCTCTATGAGCAAAATACTCTACGAGGTAAAGCTTTCACCGGAGGAGGAGAAAATCATCAGGGCGCAGATTGAGAGAACCGTCCTCTTCACCACCCTTGAAAGGGCGGTTGAATGGGCGGTCAACTGGGGGAGGAAACACTCCATTTGGCCGGCCACCTTCGGACTCGCGTGCTGCGCCATAGAGATGATGGCCGTCGCCCAACCGAGGTACGATATAGCGAGGCTGGGGTATGAGGTGTTCCGAGCCTCCCCAAGGCAGGCCGATCTCATGATAGTGGCGGGTACGGTTACCATGAAGATGGCCCCGGTTCTCAGACAGGTCTACGACCAGATGAGCGAGCCGAAATGGGTTATATCCATGGGGACGTGCGCCAACACGGGTGGGAAATACCACAACTACGCTGTCCTTCAGGGTGTTGACCAGATAGTCCCCGTAGACGTCTACGTACCCGGATGCCCTCCCAGACCTGAGAGTCTCATATACGGGATACTAGAGCTCGCCAAGAAGGTTGAGAAGACGACGGGGATGACCTTCAACCTCGGTCCTTACAGGTAATGGAGTTCAGCAGGAAGGCCGTTTTACCCACGGAGTACGGGGAGTTTTACGTGATGTCCGTGAGGGAGGGGGATAAGGAACACATCGTCCTGCTAAAAGAGCCGTTGGAGGAGCCTGTCCTACTGCGAATACACTCCGAGTGTTTCACCGGTGATGTCTTGGGGTCCCTCAGGTGTGATTGCGGAGAGCAGCTGCACTCCGCCATGAAGAGGATAGCGGAGGAGGGGGGTATCCTCGTATACCTCAGGCAGGAGGGTAGGGGGATCGGACTTTTCAACAAGATAAACGCCTACGCCCTCCAGGACGAGGGGTACGATACCGTCCAGGCCAACCACCAGCTCGGATTTGAAAGCGATGAGAGGAGGTACCACACGGCCGGTGCTATCCTGAAACGCTTGGGCGTACGGAGGGTTAGGTTGATGACGAACAACCCCGAGAAGGTTTGGGATCTCAGTGGGTTTGGGATAGAGGTGGTCGAGAGGATACCGATAGAGGTTGAACCCAACCGCTACAACAGGAGGTACCTCAAGACCAAGAAGGAGAAGTTGGGGCACCTACTCCTTAAGGTGTAATGCCGTACCTTTACCCCTTGTTCAACCTGAACCTGGACTTTCGGGCTGTTGATTTTTGCTACAGGGAGGGCAACCTCTACGCCCTCCACACGAGGGGGTACATCCTGAACTTCAAGGCGCCGGACACACTGACGGATACGGTTTTGAACGCAGGGCCCGGTGCGAGGTTTTTCTGCATAGGTGATACGTCCACCCTTGGCGTTGTGTACTTCTCAAAGATCAAGGTGTTCAAAGGTGGAAACCTCACGGGGGTCTACAGACTTCCCTCGGAGTTGGGGGACCTGACCTGCAGGGGAGATACGGTTTACACCTATGACGATAGCACGGTTTACAAAATAACACCCGGTAAGGCCCCGTTTGAGATGTTCAACCTCAGGGGTGGTATAAGGGATGTGTTCTTCCGGGGTGAAACCCTTTTCGTCCTGCTTGGAGATCTCCTCCTGAAAGGGGAAGGGGATACCCTTCTCCCTCTGAGATTTGACAGCCTTGTGGGGATAAGGCGTGTTAGACCTTACGGGAGGGGTTATCTTGTACTCCTTGATGGGGATGTCCTGGTGTTCCACGGTAGGAAAACCCATGAGGTTTTATGGGGTGTAAGGGATTTCGCGCTGGTGGGGGATACACTCATCGTCCAGATGGAAGAGGGGTTTCGGGCTTTTGTCATAAAGGAGAGGGGACGGAGATGGAGAAGGAGAAGAAGGTGATACTGTCCGAGAGGTTTTACAGCGTTCAGGGTGAAGGTCCCTTTTCCGGTGTTCCCTCTCTCTTTCTGAGGGTTATGGGTTGCAACCTTGAATGCCGTTGGTGCGATTCACCTTATACCTGGGACGCGAAGGGTGTGAGCAGATACGGAGACGGTGGGATGGACAGGGGTTTTCCCTACACCTTCGGGGATTTCAAAAGGGACAGCGGGAAGTACGGCTTCATCGTCCTGACGGGTGGAGAACCCCTCCTCTACTCCGACGTGTGGAGGGATTGGATACCGAGGGTGTCCGGGGCCTTTTTCCAGTTTGAGACGAACGGCACACTCCCCCCACCGCTTGTGGCGGAAAACGTGTACTACGTCGTATCTCCCAAGCTTTCAAGCTCCGGAAACCGGAATGCCTTGGACCTAACCGTCCTGAGGGAGTTCGCCCTCCTCATCGGAAAGGGAAAAGCGTCCTTCAAGTTTGTCATCTCCGATCCCAAGAGGGACGAGTCGGAGATAAAGGAGCTGCTCAGCGCCCTGAGGGTTGACGGGGAGTTGGCCAGGCTTTACGTTTTCGTGATGCCGGAGGGTATCACCCCCTCCCTCCCTCTGGCAAGGGAGACGGTTGAAATGGCCCTCAGGAACTCCTGGCGATATTCCGACAGGTTGCACGTGCGAATTTGGGGAAACACAAGGGGAAGGTAGACCTTCCCGCCGCTATTTTAAAGGGACGGATGGGTTTTGGGGGCTGCTCCTCTCTCGGCTTTAAAATACCTGATATGTACCGAAGGTTTATCGGTTTGGTGCTGGTTTTTGTTGGGGTTCAATGCGCGCCGCAGCCGAGCGGAGACCTCGTCCATATACCGGAACCCGCGGAGTACATGAGGGGGTACTTCCCACTTGAGGTCGTTTTTGACGAGAGGCAAACCAACGAGATGGTCATCCTGCTCTCAAGCGGTAGGTTAAAAGAGGTGAGACTCCTCGCCATATCCATGCCGGTGGGTCAGAAGCTCTGGGAGTATTCCTTTGGGGACAGGATCGTGAGGGATATCCATCCCGATCCCGACGGGGGTGTTTGGGTCTTTGTTGAAGGGTACAAGAGGAGGGGCAGGGTAATACTCAAGGACTTTCAGCTGGTAAAGGTGAAAAACGGTGAGAAGGTGGCGGCCGTTGACCTGCCGGATACCATGTACACGGACTGGTATTCGTTTGTGCTGGAGGGGAACGATTTCGTGGGAAAACCCGTCTCCCCTCCGCTCAAGTTTACGGTATGCGATAGAACCGGGAACATAAAGAGGGCTTTTCCCCCTTTTAGGACGCTGAAGGAGTTCTACGAGGCCTTCAAAAAGGTGGCGGGTAATCCCAACTTCAGGAAGTTCGTTTTAACCCTTCCGGGGGATAGGGTTGTGGTAATATCGGAGGCGTTGGACTCCCTTTGGATGTACGATCTGAACTCCGGTGAGCTGGTTGAGGGTGTCCGTCTCGGTGAGCCTCAGATGGTCCCTCGCGGTGGTGGACGCGCCGTAATAATGAACAGGATCATGGCTGTGGGAAAAGCCGCAGGCGATACGTTCTGGGTTCTAACCCTGAAGGATATAAGGTTTTTCAAGGGTGTGAAGCCCGTCTACAGGGTGGATTTCGGGGATAAAAGGTTTTTGGCCGGAGCCGTAAAGGGGGACACCTTTTATTGGATAACCTATGACAAATCGGTCAGGTTCTCCCCTATCAACAGGTACAGGATCGTTGAGGTGGAACAGAAGGCCGAATGAAGGAGGACAGGTTTTGGATGGCTTTGGCGCTGTGTGAGGCGAGGAGATCGTTGATGGAGGGTGAGGTGCCCGTGGGTGCGGTCCTCGTGAAGGACGGTGAGCTCCTCGCCAAATCCCACAACACCACGGGAGTTCATCCCCTAAACCACGCGGAGATTTTGGCGATGCTCTCCGTGAGTCCTGCGCGGCTGCGGGGCGCCGTCCTTTACGTTACGATGGAGCCGTGTGTGATGTGCAGTGGGGCTATAGTCCTGGCCCGTATAGATGAGGTGGTGTTCGCCCTTGAAAACCCCAGGTTTGGTGGAAGCTATTCCCTCTATCAGATACCACTTGACAACCGCCTGGTCCACAGGGTAAAGGTCAGGAAAGGTCCGTTTGGGGACGAGGTTAAAGGCATGTTGGAGGAGTACTTTTCTAAGCGTAGGGGAGATGAGGATAGACTGGCTTGGTAACGTTCCGTACGCCCGCGCTTTGAAGATGCAGTACGAGATCCACGCGGAAGTGGTGCGGGGCGGTGAGGAGAGGGTTTTGCTGTTGGAACACCCCCCCGTGATCACCATGGGAAAGTCCGCCAAACCCGAAAACCTCCTCGTCCCTCCGCAAAGGCTCAGTTCCTTGGGCGTTGAGATCTTCAGGGTTGAGAGGGGTGGGGACTTCACCTTTCACGGACCGGGTCAACTCGTGGGCTACTTCATAGTCAGAACCGAGGGCGGTAAGGGGCTTGTGGAGAGGATCCTAAGGGTTCTCAAGCTCTCCCTCTTGGAGGTACACCCCTTTGAATTTGAGGATGGACCGCATCCCGGAGTTTGGGTGGGGGGGAGGAAAATGGCGTCGGTCGGTCTGGCCATAAAAAGGGGGGTTTCACTCCACGGTTTTGCCCTGAACTTAACGGTTGACCTCTCCTACTTTTCACTCATAAATCCGTGTGGAATGCCGTCTTCAAGTATGACCTCACTTCTTCTGGAGACCGGTAAGAGGGTTGAACCCGAGGATTTCTATCCCGTTGTGGCCGCAAAGATAGAGGAGGTGTTCCTTGGAGGGGGGTAAGAGGGTAAAGAGGTTTGTGAGGAGGGTGACACCGAAGAGCGCGGGTATGAGGCTTGATACGTACATACACGTGAGCGGCGCGGGGGTTTCCCGAACCCAGATCCAACGGGCCATAAAGGAGGGTAGGGTTCTTGTGAATTCAAGGGTTGCGAGGGCGAGCTATAGGGTCAAGGCGGGAGATCTGATAGAGGCCGATATAGAGTATTACGATCCCCCTTCCGAGATACTCCCGGAGGAGGGTGAGGTTGACGTGATATACGAGGATGAGGAGATCATAGTTATAAACAAACCCCCTGGGGCGGTGGTGCATCCGGCAAAGGGGCATTTAACCGGAACGATCGTGAACCTGCTCTACAACAGGCTCCTAAACGCACCGGGTGCGGAGAGGAAGAGGCCGGGGATAGTGCATCGCCTTGACAAGGACACCTCCGGTGTTATGGTGATAGGAAAGTCGGAAAGGGCGGTAAGGGACCTGGCGAAGCAGATGGCGACCAAGGAGGCGAAAAGGATATACATGGCTGTGGTGTGGGGTAGGGTGGAGAAGGCGGGAACGGTTGAGGCGCCTATAGGCAGACATCCTATCTACCGTGAGAGGATGGCCATTACGCTGATCAACGCCAAATCCGCCATAACGGATTACAAACCCCTTGAGGTGTTCTCCTATGCCACCCTACTTGAAATCTCCCTTAGGACGGGTAGAACCCACCAGATAAGGGTTCATATGGAGTACCTGGGACATCCGGTGATAGGAGATCCGGTTTACTCCGGTAGGGATATGGGGAAGATCACGGGGGTGTTGAAGGGGAGGAACGCACCGGTTGAAAAGGTCCTGTCCCTGATAAACAGACAGGCATTACACGCCTACAGACTTATCATAAGACATCCGAAAAGCGGAAAGTTGATGGAGTTTGAAGCACCGCTACCGGATGATATGAAAAATCTGTTGAACTTCCTTAGAATTTCCACGTGATGCTCTTGGCGGTTTTCGTCGCCGCGGACAGTGTTTATGTAAAAAAACCGAGCAAACTCCCCTATTACATTATGCTCACCTCTTCGGGGCTTTCTGCGGGTATGTTTGTGACCGGGACGGTAATGTTGTTGTCGTCTTCCGAAGGCTCCCCCGCTTACAATTTGGGAGGGTTTTTGGTGCTTTCGGGGGCGTTTTTGTTGGCGAGTTCTACCACGCTATCCCGTATCATGTACAACGATTACAAGGGTGGTGCGATTTCCTGCTGTGTGAAATCGGCTTCCTGCGCTCTGTTGCTTGGGGCGAGCTATTTCTACGAGGACGGATCCGAGTTTGACCCCCTCACGGCCGGCGCTTTTTCCCTTTCCACGGTGGGTTGCGTTTCCTCTTCGGTATACGATGCTATGGACGTATATAACGTGGCCAACATGAAGGTGAAGACTGTGGAGATTATCAGAAAGGATACCGTTTACGATACGGTGAAGGTGGTAAAAAGGGTGGTGGAAAAGGATACCGGGTATTCCGTGCATGGTGTGATACAGGTATAGAATAAAGGGCTATGAAGTGGTTAGTTCTGATGCTTCATGAGATGGAAGAAGCAGGGAAAAAGATAAGAGTAA
>JALWZG010000112.1 GCA_027002825.1 Caldifarciminota bacterium | reverse complement strand
GGGTGGAAACGTCTATCTTGTAGGGGACAGGTCCCTGTACTCCCTGTTGGATCTGAGGTACAAAAGGCACTACAAGGCGGAGGACGGCAAACCCGCCAGGGGGGACATGAACGGTAAGAAGGGAAAGGACCTGTACATAAGGGTTCCCCTCGGAACGGTGGTGATAGACGAGGATACGGGCGAGGTCCTCGGAGAGGTGGTGGAACACGGGCAGACCCTCCTCGTGGCGAGAGGTGGAAAAGGTGGGTTGGGGAACAGACACTTCGCAACGCCGACGGACAGATCCCCCTCCAGAAGAACACCCGGAGAGCCGGGGGAGAGGAGGAGGCTAAGACTTGACCTGAAGCTGATAGCCGACGTGGGGTTGGTGGGTTTTCCGAACTCCGGGAAAACCACACTTTTGAACGCCCTGAGCGGGACCACGGCGCGCGTGGGGGATTGGGAGTTCACAACCCTAACGCCCAACCTCGGCCTACTGCGCACACCCTACTGCAACATCACCGTGGGTGATATACCGGGTATAATAGAGGGGGCGAGCGAGGGAAGGGGACTTGGACTTGAATTCCTCAGGCACATCTCACGTGTAAAGGTCCTGATGTTCGTACTTGACGGCAGCAGGGATCCCCAGTGGCAGTACAACACCCTCCTCCGGGAGATCGGCAGGTACGACCCCTCCCTTTTGGAAAAACCGCGCATTGTAGTCCTCAACAAGGTGGACCTCCTCGGCGTTTTGCCGGACCTCCCCTTTGACTACGTACCCGTCAGCGCCCTCAGGGGGGAGGGTGTGGACCTCCTAAAGAGGGAGCTCGTGAAGACCGTATGCCCGCTGAAAACACCCCACTTGCACAGACGGTGAGTCCTGTGTTAAAATATACGTATCCATGCCCCTGACGGAGGTTTTGACCCGGCTTTATGCGGACGCTTTGTACAGGTTGGGCTACCATCTCCTGAAAAAGGGGCATTCCAAAAAGGCTGCTGCCCTTCTCAACAGGGCGTTGGATGTGTACGAAAGGGATCCCGACAGGCACGGCTTCAAATTGGCCGAAACCCTGCTCCTTTTGGGGAACGCGTACGTGATCGGGGAGGATTACGACGCTGCCGTTTACCACTTCAACAGGGCGCTGCAGGTTCTCACCACCTCCTCCCACGTACCCCCGAACACCCTGATCGCCCTGTACTGGAATCTCGGAACGACCTACATGTTGAAAGGGGATTACGCAAGGGCCGCCGAAAATTACGGTAGGCATTTAGACCTCCTCATCGCCCAGGGAGGAAACCCTCAAAAACTCGCCGAGGCCCACAGAAGTCTGGGAGAAGTGTACAAACACATGGGTGACTACGGGAGAGCCGTTGAACACTACAAGGAGGCTTTGGAGATAACACTCAAAAATTTCGGGGAACACCGCGCCGTCAACGTTTACAGCGCTTTGGGCGAGGCGTATCACGGCAAAGGGGATTACGAGAGGGCGGTTGAACACTACAAAAAGGCCATGGAAATCTACCGCAGGACCGAGTCCTATGTGCCTGCAGACCTTTACCTAAGACTGGGAAACGTGTACCTTGACAGGGGGGACTACGGGAGGGCGGTTGAGTGTTATGAAAGGGCTGCTGAAATTTATGAAAGGGTTTTGGAGGGTATTCCGGAGGAGTACCGCAGGGAGTTGGGTGGGTTTATCGCCGAGGTGTACAGGAACATGGGTAGGGCCTACGAGGGACTTGGAAACCGGGAAAAGGCGAGGGAATATTTTGAAAGAGCCGGAGGAATGCGATAGAGCCACCAACCGTATAATACAAAACGATGCCGGAAAACGAAAGCAGATACGAGCATAAACCCTTTTTAAAGGGTGTGAAAACGTTAAGGGAGGCGGGTAAGGAAGCCCCTGAGCTCACGGGGGTGCCTACGGGTGTGGACGGTCTTGACGAGATGTTCTTCACCAGCGTTATAGAGGATGGGAAGGCCAGGAAGGTTCCGCTCGGTGGAATACCCAAATACGCCGTGATAAACATAACCGGTGTTTCCGACACGGGAAAATCCCTCTTAGTTGAGCAGTTTTCCGTTAAAAGGGCGGTTGAGGGGGAGAGGGTGGTGTTCATAACCGTTGAGTCCCCCGCCCCCTTTGTGGCCATGGCACTGAAGGAGAGGGCGAAGGCGATGGGCGTAGGGGACCTGTCCGTCATAGACGAGAACATCGTCCTCATAGACGCCGCCTCCTACACCGTCCTGCGCGAGAGCATGCAAACACTTTTGGACACCGTGGCCTACGCCATAAAGACCTACAAGGCCGATTACACCGTCATAGACTCAATAACCGGCCTCTACGAGGCCAAGGAGATGATGGCCAGGTCTGTGGTAAGGCAGCTCTTCAACTTCATGAAGAAGTGGTACCAGACAGCCCTGTTCGTCTCCCAAAAACGCTCTGGACACGAGGAGCTTTCGGCCGAGGCCGCCGGTGGCTACGCCATCTCCCACATCGTGGACTGCACGGTCGTGATGTCCAAGAAGCTCATAATAACCCGCTACGATGAGAGTATATACCGCAGACCCATAGGGGAAATGGTGCGCCTCTTCAGGATAGACGGGTGTCGCATGTGTGGACACGACACCGACACCCACTTCATGGAGATAACCGATTTGGGCCTGGTAAAGATAGGGCCGAGTTTGAAGGAGCTGGCAAAAAGGAGGGACGGATGAGATACGAAATAGCACACGGACCGTCCTACGCCCTCCTCAAGGTCTTCTTAGAGGATGGGGAGAGCGTGGTGGCGGAGCCTGGGGCCATGGTCCTGATGAAGGACGTGGAGATGAAGACCTCCATGTCCGGCGGTTTTCTCAAGTCCATAGTTAGGGCGGCCCTCGGAGGTGAGAGCCTGTTCATGAACACGTTTGTGTCCAGAGGAAAGGGGGAGGTGTGGCTTGCACCGAACGTTCCGGGGGATATAGCCTACGTCCAACTCAGGGGTGAAAGGGTTCTTGTACAGGACAGGGGATACCTCGCCCATCACGGGGACGTAAAGGTGGGGGTGGAGTTCAAGGG
>JALWZG010000111.1 GCA_027002825.1 Caldifarciminota bacterium | reverse complement strand
CGTTCTGGAGGAGGAGCCTGTACACGGGACGCGGGGGATTCACCTTCTTAGCGACGACCCGGCTCCGCACTATCTTCATATCCGGGGTCAGGGACCAGACGTAGTCTCCGACGTTTATGTCCTTTATGGGGACGACGGCGTTGTTCTTGAAGATATAGGAGTCCCCCGTCAGGCAACCCAACTCACCGTTTACCCACTCCACGAAGGCGTCCCGGTAGGCGACGGCCCTCTTCGTCACGAGGTTGTATATGTGCTTCGCCCAGTTCTGGATGGTGGTATAACGCACATGGGAGCCTCGCTTGGCTATCACCTCAACGACTGCGGAGTGGAGGGAACCGGAGGAGTAAACCGGGGCCGTACACCCTTCCACGTAGTGAACCTTAGCCCCCTCCTCAACGATTATAAGTGTTCTCTCAAACTGGCCGAAGTTCTCAAGGTTTATCCGGAAGTAGGCCTGAAGGGGGAAGTCCACCTCAACCCCGGCGGGTACGTAGACGAAGGAGCCACCCGACCACACGGCCGTATTGAGGGCAGCAAACTTGTTGTCCGAGTAGGGTACGACGGTGCCAAAGTACTCCTTGACGAGGTCGGGGTACTCGCGGACGGCCGTATCCATATCCACGAAGATGACGCCCTTCCTTTCAAGGTCCTCCCTTATCCGGTGATATACGACCTCGCTGTCGTACTGGGCGCCTAAACCCGCCAGCCACTTCCTCTCCGCCTCCGGTACCCCCAGCCTCTCAAACGTCCTCTTGATGTATTCGGGGACGTCGTCCCAGCTCTGCGCCTTCTTACTGGGATCCGTAGGTGTGGCGTAGTATATGATCTTGTCAAACATCCTCTCCACTTCGGAGAGGTCGGGGCCCCACGTGGGCATGGGCCTCCTTATGAAGTGTTCGTACGCCTTAAGGCGTATCTCCCGCATCCAGTCCGGCTCCCCCTTTATGTGGGAGATCTCCTCTATGAGCCGGCGGGAGAGACCGGGCTTCCCGATGTACTTGTACTCTATCTCATCGCGAAAGCCGTACTTACTGTAGTCAAACTCAAGGTCCGGTTTCTCCGGCTTCTTAACCTCCTGTGCCATAGACGGTATTCTAAAGGGGAATCTTGACTTTTTTGGTCAGGATTTGCTTTGCATCCTTAACACCCAACATCCTCGCCAGCTCCTCCCACCTCTCCTCACCCTTGACCTCCTTGACGTGCGTTTTTTCAGGTGATACCCTTTTCACGGTAAAATGCCGATCGGCGTACATGGCCGTAAAAGCGTTGTGGGTTATGACGATCACCTGAGACCTTTGGGAAATCCCCTTCAGGAGAAGACCTATCCGAGATGCGACGTCCGGACTTACGCCGATGTCTATCTCGTCAAGTATGACGGTTGGCAAGGAGACCGACCCAAGGGAGAACAGGACGAGTGAGAATCTGGCGAGTTCCCCTCCCGAGAGGTTGGAAACATCCTGTGGTGGAAGGGATGGGATGGTGGAAATACGCATTTCCACCTGGGAATTCCCCAAGGCGTAAAACTCCCTCTCCTTCAACACCACGTCAAGCAGGACGTAGGAAAATCCCAAATCCCTTAAAAGACTCACAACCTTCTCCTTGAAATCCCCGAGGGCGGCTCTCCTCTGCGCGTTTATACCTTCACACATCTCCCTTAGGGTCGTCTCCACCTTCTCTAACTCTTCCTCCAAGGCCTTTTTCTCCCCTTCAAGGGTTTGTAAGAGGTTGAGGTTCTGAGAGATTTCCTCCCTCAAACTCAGCAGGCCTTCAAAATCCGTTCTGAACCGGGCCTTTAACCTGTCGATCTGGTAGAGCCTGCTGTTTATGGAATCCAACTCCTCCATCAGCTCTTCATAATCCCCGTAATCAACGGCGTACAGGATATCCCGCAACTTCTCGTACACCTCCTCAAGCGTTTCCCTAAACCTTTCGGGGCTGTTTCTGAGAAGGGAGGAGAGGTTTTCCTCTATGATGGGATAGACGGACTTAAAACCCACAGCCCATTCCCTTTCCCTCAACTTCCCCTCTATTTCCGCTCTCCTGCTGAGGAGTCTTTCCTCTTCCCCCCTCTGCAGATTCAGCTTTTCCATTTCGGCGAGTTGAAACCTCAAATAGTCTTCCTTTTCCTTTAATTCGTCAAGCTTCTTCTGCAAAGACGACAGGGAAGCCTTCAGTTTTCTGTAGGTCTGGAATACCTCACCGTAGCCCCCGTAATCCACACCTGCGGCCCTGTCAAAGACCAGGGTTTGGAAGTGGGGTGATACGGATCTCCTCAGGGCGAACTGTTCTCCTATCAGTATCTCGTCCGAGAACACCTCCTTGACCACCTTTGCGGACACCCGCATATCGTTTATGAAGGTCCGGCTTCTTCTGGTTCTGGCGTTCAGAACCTTGCGCACGATCACTTCACCCTCATAGGGTATTCCGAGCTCCCTCAGCTTTTCCCCAAGCCTTCCGTCGTCCTCCCAAACCATTTGCAGGTAGGACTCCCCCCTGAGGGCGCTCCAATCCACCTCCCTACCCAAAAGTGTCAGTATGGCGTCCACTATCAACGACTTCCCGGCTCCCGTCTCCCCCGACAGGACGTTTAAACCCTCCCCCAGCCGTAGGCTGACATCTTTAAATACCAAAAAATCCTTTAACCTTATCTCCCTAAGCAACGCTTCCAATTCTAAGGCCGGTGTGGGTGTGGGATGCACCTTTAGAATACTAAGGCATGATCAGATACATCTACATGTTCCGCAGGAAAGGAGAAGAGGGATACGTCTGCTGGAACGACGCGAAAATCCACGTCCTCTCCCACGTCATACACTACAGCAGCGCGGTTTTTGAGGGGATCAGGGGGTACATAACCGAAGGTGGGGTTGCCATATTCAGGGGTGATGCCCACTACAGGAGGCTCATAAACTCCGCCAAGATATACCGCATGTTCGCCAAGGACTACCTGCCCGACCTCGTCGAGACCACCCAAGGGGTGGAATACGTCCCCATGAACAAGGCCATAGCGTATTTCATGGATATAACGAAAAAACTCATAAAGAAGAACGACCTCTACCAAATGGCCTTAAGGGTTCGGGGAAGGGATATGCAAAACCCCTTCGTTTATATAAGGCCTGTGATCTACCGGGGATACGAGTCAAAGAAGGAGGATCCCATTCTCGGTGCGCCTTTGGGCGTCAACCCCCTGAACAACCCCGTTGAGTGGTTCATCGCCACCTTCCTATGGGACGACTACCTCGGCACAACGGCCATAAAGAGGGGCGCGGACGTCATAACCTCGGCGTGGGCGAAAAACGCCCCCAGCACCACCCCCTTCATGGCCAAAGCCGCCTCCAACTACGCCACGGGCCAGCTCGCCAAGATGGAGGCCGTCCTCTCGGCCTATTTTAAAGATCCCTCGGCCGTGGAGAAGGCCAGAAACGCCGTTCCTCCGAAGCCCGGAGATATACTCTTCCCCGTTGAAAGTGTTCAACTCACGCCTGAGGGGTACGTGGCGGAGGGAACGGGAGAAAACGTGTTCGTGGTGTTTTACAAAAACGACGATCCCAGAAGGGTTGTGATATACACACCCCCCATTTACTCCTCCATCCTACCCGGTATAACGAGGGATTCAATAATAACCCTCATAAAAGACCTGCGGGGGTTTGCCTCGGACGGGAGTCTGAAAAGGGCCATAGATCACTACAGGAACCATCCGGATACCTCCACCATACCCCATGAGAGGATAGACGAGGTTGAAGACCTACTCAACGGCTTGGAGGAGGTGGAGCTGGTTGAGACCATGATACCCCGCGAGATGCTGTACATAGCCGACGAGGTGTTCTTCGTGGGAACCGCAGCCGAAGTCACACCCATAAGGACGGTTGACGGCATACCCGTTGGAAAGGGTATACCCGGTCCCATTACCCTACTCCTACGCCTGATATACACCTCCATAGCGCTTGGAAAGGTCAAGGACAGGTACGGCTGGGTGGAGTACGTAGAGGTATGAAGACCTATACCAAATACCTCTGGTTCAACACACCCACCCGCAGGGCTGTGGTGCATATAACCGAGCAGGTTAGGGAGGCCGTGAGGGAGTCCGGGGTAAAAGAGGGACTTTGTCTGGTATCGGCCATGCACCTCACGGCCTCCGTTTTAATACAGGACAACGAGTCCGGTCTCCACGAGGATATGTGGCAGTGGCTTGAAAGACTCGCACCCTACCGCCCGGATTACAAACATCACAGGACAGGTGAGGACAACGCCGACGCCCACCTGAAAAACCTCCTGACGCACCTCCAGGTAGTCCTACCCATAACGAACGGGGATCTTGACCTGGGCCCTTGGCAGGAGATCTTCTACTTTGAGTACGATGGGCAGAGGCCCAAGCGCGTCGTCGTTAAAATCATCGGTGAATGAGAAAACGTGGAGATTTTGAAACCCTGATGCTCGCCCTGAGGGCGGGGGCGAACATCGGAGGGGATTTTGTTTGGGAGTTTAAGGTTCAGGCGGGGGCGCAGGAGGGGAGGATTCTGATCAGGGGGGACATGGTCCTGCACGCGGAGTACGGTGGGAAGACGGGATTGGAAGCTTTGGAAGTCCTGCGGACATTTGACGTGATAACCTATGAGGCCCACGTTTATGAGGGTGATCTCCCCAACTCCTCTCCCTTTTCCCTTTCGGAGGTGGAAAAGTTGAGGCTGAAGGTTGTTTACGAAAACCTCAAGCCGGCCGAGGTCTCAACATATTTCTACGACCTACTCGTAAGGATGGAGGAGGAAAAGAAAACGGCTCTGGCCTTCTTCCCCGACACTTACGGGGAAACCACCATGATGGCCTTTGTTGAGGGGGACTTTGTCGCCCTGAGAACCGCGAGAGAGGAGTTTTCCCTGGAGGAGAAGCTGAAGGAGCTCAGGCTGCACAGGACCACCTTTCACGTCCTTGAAGGTGATTTCGTACCCTACATGTCGGGCTACTTTTACCTGAGCAAGGTGTACATAGACACACCGGCGGGGAGTTGGAACGAGGAGAGGATCAGAACTTTTGAAGGGGTGCTTGAATCCTTTGGCGTAGGGGATAGGATCGTTATCGTGTCCGATGGTAGCGAAATACTCCTCGTTATGAGGATAGCCGTACCCCCACTGATAACCTCCCGTTTACTCAAGGAGTTCCAGAGGAGGGGTAGACTTGTGGACGCCTACCCGGTCGTTGAGTTTACACCGGTTTTCAGGTACGCTTTCAGGGATATACCCAAGATAAGGGAAACGTTCAACAGGCTCATATCCGAATCCCGCAAACTGGTGGGGGAGGTTATATTCAACATGGCGAGCAAAAGGGTCCTGAACTTCGCCCACCCCTCCAACTCCTATCCCGACGAGTACGCCGACTTTACCAAGAACGTGTACAAGCAATACGAAAAGGAGATCGCATCCTTTACCGGTAAGAGGTGGAGGGAGATAAAGGAGAACGTCCTCAGGGGCGTTGAAGAGCATATAGCTGAAATCTTCAACGGTTCTTAAGTGAAAGGCGGTATAGGGATCTCGCTGGTGTTCACGCTTTATGAGTCCCTTGTCAGGACGTTGCGCAGTGAGGTTCACGGCGAGCTGTTTTCCGAGGGGAGGGGGAGTGTGTTCTTTTTCTGGCACAGGAACCTGATACCACTGCCACACATCTTCAGGAACAAACCCATACACGTCATGGTCTCCCCAAGTAGGGATGGGAGGTTGATAGGGGAGATAGTTTTGAGAAAGGGACTTTCCGTCGTCTGGTCATCTCAGTACAAATCCCCCGTTAAAGGGGTTATAAGCGTTTTGCGGATGCTGAGGGGAGGACATAACGTTGCGATAACCCCGGATGGCCCCAGGGGACCGGCGTTGAGGTTTAAAAAGGGTACGCTTGAGGTGGTAAAACGCTCCGGTGCGAGAGTGGTCTTTGCGGGTGTGGGTTTTTCAAGGAAGGTGGAGGTGAACAGCTGGGATAGGATGAGAATTCCACTTCCCTTTTCAAGGGTGGTAGTCCTACTGGAGGAAGCCTATCCTGAAACACCCGAAGAAGCCGAGGAGTTTCTGACAAACCTTGACAAAAGGGCGGAGAAAATGGCCAAGGCCTCCAATCGTCCTGTGTAAACCGTACGTAATCGCCTTCGGCTACAAACCTCTGAGGGGTTTGTGAAATTTGGACCTCTTCGCGGCTATAATCCCTTCCCATGCTGTCCATATGGGAAAGGCTTATCTTCTTGGCTCTCCTTTCGGTAAGCGCCTATTTCACCTACCGCAACTTTTCCCTGGCGATAAGAGCTATAAAACGTGGTAGAGAAGAAAAAAGGGAATTCACCCTTTGGCTTGGGATTCAGGCGTTGGTTTTGCAAAGGCCCATATTTAAGGCCCGTTTTATAACCTCCTTTTTCCATTCGTTTGTCCTCCTCGCCTTCCTCCTATACGCCCTTGTAAACCTGCAGGACGTTGTGGCGGCCTTTATATCCGACTTCAGGCTCTTTGGCCGAACGCAACTCCAGAACATCTTTGACCTCGCCACAGACCTCCTGAGCTTCCTTGCCCTTATTGCTGTCCTTTACTTTGCCGTGCGCAGGTTTGTTATCGCGGACAGAAGGCTCTCCTTCAGGGAAAACGTTCCGTTGCACGAGGGGGCGATTTCTGGCATAAAAAAAGACTCCGCCATAGTCCTCGCGTTCATATTCACGCACGTTTTTTTCAGGGTGCTCCACGTTGCGGCCGGTATGGAAAATCCCGACCCCTACATGCCCTTCGCCTCGCTGTTCTTCCCCTTTGTCGGTGGAAATGAAGTATTACACCACGTGTTCTGGTGGATAGGCATAGGTGCCATACTGGCCTTCTTCCCATACTTTCCGTACTCAAAACACGTGCATCTCTTCTTCGCACCCGTGAAGTGGTCCGTCCGCCGGGACAAACCCTACGCCTACGTCCCACCCATGAACATAATGGAGAAAATGGAGAGCATGGAGGGGGATGAGGACATAAAGCTCGGAGCTCTGGAGATACAGGACCTCCCCTGGGCGCAGATCATGGACGCCTACGCCTGCATAATGTGCAACAGGTGTCAGGACGTCTGTCCAGCCTACACGACGGGAAAGCCCCTCTCCCCTTCAGCCCTGATAATAAACATGAGGTACGAGCTCAACCACAACCTATCCTCCTTTGCATCCGGAGGGGATGTAAGACCTCTCACGGAGTTCGCGATAAGCGATGAGGCGCTCTGGGCCTGCACCACGTGCGGTGCGTGCGTTGAGATATGCCCTGTTGGGAACGAGCAGCTCTACACCATCCTTGAGATAAGGAGGGGTAAGACCCTCATGGAGAGCGAGACGGGCGGCCTAACCCAGGCCTATACGGGTATGGAGAATCAGGGCAATCCGTGGAACATGCCCGCCACGGACAGGGAGAGGTGGCTTGAAGGTGTGGACGTTATGAGGGCGAGGGAGGGAAAGGAGTTTGACGTGCTTTACTGGGCCGGATGCGCCGCCGCATACGATCAGAGGTACAGCAAGGTGGCCCTGAGCGTTATAAAGCTCATGCAGAGGGCGGGTTTGAAGGTGGCCGTTTTGGGGAACGAGGAGACATGCACGGGGGACACCGCGCGCAGGGGCGGGAACGAACTGCTCTTTGAGATGCTCGCCACCCAGAACGTTGAGACGCTCAACCGATACAAGCCCAAGGTGATAGTGGCATCCTGTCCACACTGCTACCACACCATAAAGAACGAGTACCCCGACTTCGGCCTTGACCCCAACGTGGAGGTCTACCACCACAGCGAATTCCTCCAGATGCTCGTAAGGGAAGGGAAGATAAAAACCAAAAAGATTGATAGAATTCTGACCTTCCACGACCCCTGTTATCTCGGAAGGCACAACAAGCAGTACGAGGCCCCCCGCGAGGTTCTCGGTGTTGTGGTCAAAACGGTTGAGCCGGAAAGGACAAAGCAGAATTCCTTCTGCTGTGGGGCGGGGGGTGGAAGGATGTGGCTTGAAGAGCATACGGGTAAGAAGATAAACCACGAGAGGACGGAGGAGCTGCTCCGCACAGGGGCCGAGGGCATAGCCGTGGCCTGTCCCTTCTGTCTCACGATGCTCACCGACGGTGTGAAGGCCAAAGGAAAACCGCCCGATATGGTGAAGGACATAGCCGAGATACTGGCCGAAAACCTTGAAGCGTAATGGTTGAGTTCAGCATATTTTACTTTTTGCCACCACCTCCCCTTTTTGTCGGGGATTTTCCTGCTGAGAAGCCCCACATATACGTGGGATTCAACTTCGCCCAGATAGACAACTACCAAAAGGTCATAACACCTGAGGGCCTGCCCAGGGATTTCTCCTTTCCCGTCGCCTTCAAGCTCTCAAACGGTATGCGCTTCAAGACCCACGTCTTCTGGGAAGACGGCTGGAAGGTTTTCCTCTCCCTCCCCCACATACACACTTCAACCCCGGCCCTGGGGACCAGCTCCTTGAGCAGCGGCACCGCACCGCTCCTATGGAAAGATGTTGATTTCACCGTTGAGGATACGCTCCTACCCGTGGAGGTGGACGGCCTGAGGGCGAAAACTCCCGTATTGTGGAGGGTTAAGGGGAGTGTAAAGGTCTTGCCCTCCGTCTCGTCCAAATCCTCCGTTTCTTACGTTCCTTTAAGCCTGCTGGCCGGCAGGAGATTCGGTGGGTATTTCTTTGAGGTGGCGACCCACGTAGCACGTATTTCCGGAAAAGGCGGTTGGGAAATCCTTTACGAGAGCGATGAGATCATGACGTCGGATTTCAAACTTGAAGGAGATAACCTGAAGAATGAGGCCGTCTTTTTGCCGAGGATAGGCGAGGACCGTGTGGGCAGGTACGTTTACACCTTTGAGATGCAACCCGAGATACTCTACAGCATAGGTCTGTTGGCCGGGAGGGAGTTCGGCAACCTGACCTTGGGCTTGGGACTTGTACACATGAAGGATGTGCGTTTCACCTTTGACGATTCACTCCTCTACGACTTCGTGGAGGGGTTTGAGGGGGACTGGAGGAGGGATGGGTTTGAGAGCAACGACCTGAGGGCGGAGTACTCCAAGGACGGCGATACCCTTTACGTAAAGGGGAGTTCCATCGTGGAGTTCTTGCCGGAGAAGGTCGTTTGGGGTGATGGATCCTCTAAGGGAAGGAAACACTTCTACCTCAGGGGGTTCACATCTCCCATCCTCGTCCTGAGGTACGGATCGGAAGTCTTCGGTGGAGAGGTGAGGGTGGGAAAGGACGGGTTTTACGCAAGGCTTATGGCGGGAAGGGAGTACGGTGGCTTTGCGGGGGCGGACATCAGGTTTGAGGACGGATTGCTCTCCTCGTGGTGGTTGGGAGCGTTTTACTCATCCGAAGGGTTCGGTTTTTTCGCCAGGATTTCAAGGGCTTTCGGAAGGGTTGAGTTCCCCTACGTTGAATACGAGATCCCCTTCATATCAGGGGAGATTTACTCCTACTCCCTTGGAATAGGCTTCATATGGAGGATGGGTTATGAAGGTTAGCAGGGACGAGAGGAAGGAGAGGATAATGCTCGGCGCCCTGAAGGTTTTCGTTGAAAAGGGGATAGACAAAACGAGCATGGAGGATCTGGCGAGGAGCCTCGGCAAAACCAAGAGCTACTTCTACTTTTACTTCAAGTCAAAGGAGGACCTCATCCTCAACCTCTTCCTTTACATCAAAAGGAAGGCCCTGGACGAGATAAGGGAAGAGCTTCTGAAGGTCAGGTCGCCGGTGGAAAAGCTTGAGGTGTGGATAAGGGAGCATTACAGACAGGTCAGGAAAAACCCGGATTTCCTGAGGTTTGTTTATATGTTCGTCTATTCGGAGACGGCCAAGAGGTTGAACGTTGAAAGGGGACTGGAGAAACATCAGGAGTATTTTGATATCCTGACGGATATAATAAAGGAGGGACAGGAGAGGGGACTGTTCAGAAAGGGGCCACCCAAGCTCTTCGTCCACGCCATAAGGGGTACTATCTACGGCTCTATGAGGTACATCTTTGAAAGGGATGCACGCCCGGAGGACATGGCGGAGGTGGAGGACGCCGTAGTGGGTGTTCTCCTGCACGGAATCCTCTCCAAAGGGCAACCTTAAAATCCCAAACCTACGGGGATTATGAAGAAGAAGTACATCACCTCCTCCGGCATAGAGATAAAGGAGCTTTACACGGACGAGGACCTGAAGGACTTTGACCCCAAGGAGAAGCTCGGCCTTCCGGGGCAGCCCCCCTTCACCCGCGGCGTATATCCCAACATGTACAGGGGCCGCCTCTGGACGA
>JALWZG010000110.1 GCA_027002825.1 Caldifarciminota bacterium | reverse complement strand
TCCCCCTTCTTCCTGGGACCTGAGCGGTTTGTGGTTATGTCGTCCGAAATGAGCCTTGCCAGGTCCAGAGCGGTCCCACTTGGGGAATCCTTTTTCCACCTGTGATGGACCTCAAACACCTCCTTGTCCCAGTCCTCCAACAGGGGGAGAGCTGTCCTCAACACAACCCTCAGAACGGCTATTCCCCTTGAAAAGTTTGAGGACTTGAGGACGGCCGTCTTCCAGCTCAGCTTCAGGATCTCCTCCATCTGCTCTGGGGTGTGGCCCGTCGTCCCTATAACGTATCTCTTCCCCCTTTGGGCGGCGTACCTAAGGGCGGGAAGGGTGGCCTCCGGAAGGGCGAACTCCACCACCACGTCCGCCCCGTCTATGGGTTTTAGACTTCCACCCCTCTCCACCACACCCACCACCGTATAACCCCTCTCCTTCAAAACGCCGTACACCTCCCTACCCATCCTACCGAAACCCACGAGGGCGACCCTGGGTCTGTTCATGCTCCGTCGGAAAGCCTTTTGGCTAGGTCCAAAAAGGCCTTGGCGCTCGGTGAATCGGGATGGGCCTCAACGACGGGAACACCGGCGTCCCCGCTCGCGGAGATGTACTCGTCTATGGGTATCCGTGCTATTACGGGTATTCCCGTGATCTCGGAGAGACGCTCCGCCCCGCCACGTCCGAATATGTGGTACCTCTTTCCGGTTTCCGGACACGGAAAGTAGGCCATGTTCTCAACTATACCCACCACCTTCACCTCCAACTTGTTAAAACCCTTTATCGCCCTGAGCACGTCGGCAACGGCCACCACCTGAGGTGTGGTCACCACGACGGCCGCGTCCAGCGAATAGCTCTGGGCGATGGATATGTGGGAATCCCCCGTTCCGGGTGGCAGGTCCACCACGAGAAAGTCCAGATCTCCCCACTCGCTGTTCATCAAAAGGTCCTCATAGGCCTTGTGGAGCATGGCCCCCCTCCAGAGTATGGGGGTGTCCTCCTTCACCAGGACCCCGAAGGTCATCACCTTTATTCCGAACTTCTCCACAGGTATGAACTTCTTCTGGGGGGAGACGAAGACCTTCTCACCTTCAAGCGAAAGGAGGACGGAGACGGACGGCCCGTAAACGTCGGCATCAAAAAGCCCCACCCTGTACCCCAGCCTCTTCAGAGCAGAGGCCAGGTTTACGGCGACCGTGGACTTCCCAACCCCTCCCTTCCCACTCCCCACTGCTATGACGCTCTTAACTCCGGGGATCCTCCTCTTAAGGCTCACCACAGCCCCTACGTTCACGAAGGGACGGTCTTTCCTCTTAACCCTGTGTGTGATCTCGGCCCAAAACCCCTCCTTTTTCAGGGCCTCCCTTATACTCCCCTTCAGCTCCTCCACCGACCCCTCCTGCCCCTCCGGGATCAGGAGGACTATCTCGGCCCTGTTTCCCTCAACGGAGAGGCTTCCGAGCAAACCGCCGCTCACTATATCCTTGCCGTTAAAGGTTATACTCCTGAGTATGTCAAGGACCTTTTTTGTGGCCATCGGTTTATTATACCCTTGAAAAGCCTTTGCCCTCGGCTTTAAAATACACTCGCCTCATGATGTGGGTTTTGTCCTATACGGTTGTGTTTTCGGCCGGGGATGTGGAGAGGCTTCCGAAGCTGGCCCTCTACCCCGGATATCCGGAGGTTCCGGTCAAGCTCCTCTTCGTCCCCCTCTCCCCAGGGGAGAGGATAAGCGAAGTGCGCATAACCGCCGTGGAGCGTAGACCCATAGATTACGCGCCGACCTTCACACAGGTGATAGACAGCGCCGGCGATCCCCTTCGCAGGCGTCTTGAGATAACACCGGAGGGGAAATTCCCCGAAAGGGAGGTTCTCGTTGGGAACCAGGGGTTTTTAAGGGGACGCAAAATAGCCGTGCTGGCCGTCAGCGCCATAACACTTGAAGGTGGGAGGGTGTTCCTAAACGAGAGGGTTGAGTTTGAGGTTTTAAAAGGTCCGGACGACGCCGATTACGAGGTCCCAAGGGTCTCCGATCTACCCGTATGGGAGCACGTTTTCTCGTCCATGGGACTTTCCAACCCCTCCGTATACGGAAACTTCGTCCCCCAGTCAAGGGTGGATTTCGTTATAATAACCACGGAAGAGCTCAAACCCTATTGGGAACCCCTCGCCGATCTCAGGAACGCCATGGGGTTGGCCACGGAGATCTTCACGGTTGAGTGGATAAACTCCAACTTCCCCGGTGGATCACCCCAGGAGAGGATAAGAAATTTCCTCAAGTACGCCTACAAGACGTGGGGGATCTCCTACCTGTTACTCGGAGGGGATCACCTGAGCGTCCCCACCCTGAGGACGTACGTTGAAAACTTCTCCGATACGCTGGACAACTTCTACGGAAAGTACTTCCAGAACTATCTGTTGACCGACTACTACTACTCCGCACTTGACGGTGAGTGGAACACCAGTGGGGACGCGTGGGAAGGGGATATGGAGGGTAGGTGGGACACGGGAATAGACCTGATGCCCGACATAATAGTCGGGAGGGTTCCGGTCAGGACGCCTGAGGACGTCCAGAGGTACGTGGCGAGCGTCTACGCCTATGAGACTACGAGCGATTTTGACGTGCCCAAGTACATGTTTGTGGCCTCCAACCTCTTCGGGGACACCGTGGACCCCGACAGCGCAGACGGCTGTCTCATAACCTACGACCTGGGGAGCAAGATAAGCGTCGGTGAGAGGAGGTACGTATGCGAGAGGCCGGCCGTAGAGGTGGTGGATTCCGTGAACTCCTTCAAGCCCACCTTCCTGTTCGGCATAGGACACTCCAACCACAGGATACTGATGACAAGGAACTCCAACTCCGCCTACGATGCCCTGAGCTACCTGTACGTGGGTAGCTTTTCAAGTCCCAACAGGTTTGTGGCCGGATGGATAGGTTGCTTTATAAACGATCCCTTCTCCAACTCCATAGGCCTTGAGGTTGTAAAGAGGGGGAAGGCTGTGGCGTCCTTCGGTTCTTCCAAGGCCGACTACTCCATATCGGCGGAGGTGTTCTGGACGCCCTTCTTTGAAAACCTCCGATCCCTCGGCGGTTCACCACCCATCGGAGACCTGGTCTACCTGGTGAGGCTGAACGTTGAGTGGATGGCCGGTGTCTCCGTCCTTTACCGCTCCCTCATGTTCTCGTACAACCTCATAGGAGATCCCACCGTAAGGGTTTTCACCTACAGGAGGAAACCCATAAAAGTTTCCTTAAACGGAAGTGATTCAACCCTCACGTTCTACGTGAGGGATTCCCTGCTCAACACCCCCCTCCCCATGTCCGTCGTCTCGGCCACCGACGGTAGGGTCACCTTTGGTCCGGTGTACACCGGGACGTCCGGAATGGCCACCCTACACGTGAAGGGGGGAAGGGTGGTTTGGGGCGTATGGCATCCCACCTCCCTTGTAAAGGTCGGCACCACACACGTGAGCGTGGAAGCCCCCCAGCTGGTCGTGGATTCGGCCTCTCTCCTCTCCCCCGAGGACACCACCGTTTTGAGGGTGTGGGTCAGGAACAGGGGAGGGACACCGGTTCCCCCCTTCGCACCCAACATTTCCTCCCCCGATCTCTACGTGTTATCCGGACCCTCTCCCGCGGGGGTACCGGCCGGAGGTACGACCTTCTACGATTGGCGGGTTGCCAGATCCCCCTTCGTGGACGCGCCGAGATTCACAAGGGTTAGGATTTACGGTGATCACATAAACGACTCCTTCTACGTCTCCCTCGCCGCCCCCTTAGTTGAATTCGTTTCGGCGAGGTGGTTCATGAATTACGATACCGTCGTCCTTGAGTTTGATATAGGGAATTCCGGCACGGATACGGCAAGGGATATAAGGGTCGTTGTGGTATCCGGTGGGTTGTCCTCCCTCGGACCTGCGACCTACGACCTCCTGCCCCCAGGACAGAGCACCGATTATTCCATGGTCATGAAGCTCGTGGGACCGCTCACCAACAGGCACAGGCTGAGGTTTAGACTCTACGCCGAGGGTGTTATGTACGACACCTTCAGCGTGGTGATCGCCAATCCCATGCCCCTCCCGATCCTCCTAAAACACTGGAGCGAACCCGAACAGGGTTATGTTGTTCTGAGGTGGGATTACCACTTCCCGGATACCCTATCCCTCGGTTGGAAGGTAAGGGCGGGTGGAAAAACCGTAAGTCTCGGCATGCTGAGGGGGTCAAACTACACGCACGAGATCGCGTGGGGTGATATGGACACCTTGGTGGTGTACCCCGTTGTGGGGGGTGTTGAAGGACCTCCACTCTTCGCCGAGGTGGTCTCCTCCCAGCCCAGACGCGTGCGCGCCCTGAACCTTGAGCTCATAAGGTTTTCGGCCCATCCCGTCTACACCGTGAACTCCCAACCCGTCATGGCCCAACTTTTGCCGAACACCGCCGAACCCGAGGTGGTCGTCGCCACGGCCTACAACCGAATAATGGCCTTCACCTACGATGGGGGGGAGAAGCTGTGGGACGTCAACACGTACGGTTGGATATACACCCTACCCCTCATCGCCGACCTGGACGATGACGGAACCTACGAGGTCGTGGCCATAACGTCCTTCAGGATACAGGTTCTGAACGGTAGGGACGGAAGCCTTGAGTGGGAGGTGGATCTGCCCGTGTTCCCCGGAGAGGAGGATTCCCTCCCCCTTCCGGCCTATGCCATGATAACGAAACCCTTCTCGGACAGCGGCCCCTTCATATTCATCATGACTCGGAAGGGGAGCAGGCTGCTCTTCAACGGTCGGGGGAACCTTACGGCCTATACCCTTGTGAACACACCTGAGGACGTCCTATCACCACCCGCCACCTACGATTTCAACGGAGATGGGAACTGGGAGATAGTCTTCAGGCTGCATGACAGCCTGTGGGTGGTGGACGGAAATCTGAACCCCTTACCGGGGTTCCCCGTCTACGTTCCGGATATAACGGGGGGGTTCGGAGGGCTGTTCGTCTACGATGTTGACGGGGATTCGGGTGAGGAGATCTTCGTGTGCGGAGACGTCAACTACATCGTTGAGCCTTACGGCATGATATCCTGGAGCGACAGCAAGTTCCTGGACAAGGTTAACATGTGCTTCCCCCTTGACTTCAACGGGAACGGTACGGTGGACGTGGCCTTCTACCACACCGTCCGCAGTAAGGTACACGTCTGGGAGGTTCAGGACACAGGTATGGTACAGCTCCTCTTCCACGCCTTCAGACTGGGGACAAAGGCCAAGTTCGGAATCGCGGCGGACATAACGGGGGACGGAAAGGCGGAATTCCTGCTCTCGGACAGCAGGAGCAAGCTGCACGCCTTCTCCTTCGGTTGGGACGTCCCGGACCATCCCGGTTTCCCCATAGACCTCTCCGACAGGAACGGCTTCAGGAGCGCGGAGGTTATTTCACCGGCGGCTTACGAGTACAACGGCAAGCTCTACATATACGGGCCGTCCGAGGCGAACGTCCTGCACATATGGGAGGCCGACGGAAGGGCCGTTTGGGGCCACCGCTTTTACAACAGGTGGAGTACGAATTCACCCGTAGACTCCCTGCCCGACGAGATAGCCGTATCCGTAGCGGAGAAAACCACCAAATACGGGAGGCTAACCTACACCTTAAAGGGTAGGGAGCTGAGGGTTGAGGGTTATGGGGAGGTCAGCGTTGAGATTTACTCCGTTTCGGGCCGTCTCCTGCTATCCGCCGATGGGGATTCGGATCTGCTCCTGAACCTCGGAGGATTCCCGCGAGGGGTATATCTGCTGAAGGCCGAGGACGAGAGGGAGAGAAGGGTTTACAAGGTGCTTTTGAGGTAGAAGTGGTTTTCATAACGGACTCACAGGAGGAGACGGAGTGGTTGGGGGGGTGGTTGATGTGTAGGTTTTCGCGCACCCACAGGACATTCCTGCTCTTCGGGGATTTGGGAAGCGGAAAGACCAGCCTGACGCGGGGAATGGTAAGGGTAGCCGGAGGGTACGGCGTTAGAAGTCCCACCTTCACCCTCGTAAACGTGTACAAAACACCCATCCGCAGGATCTTCCACGTAGACCTCTACAGGGTGGAAACACCTGAGGACTTTTACACACTCGGTGTTGCCGATTTTCTGGGCAGGGAGATGACTATCGTGGAATGGGCGGACCGCCTCCCGGAACGAGTGGAAGGCGTGAGGGTCTTCCTCAAAAACCTCGGCGGGAACAGGAGGGAGATACGTGTGTCCCCCGATTAAACCGCCCTCTTCTTCCTCCTCCTCGGCACCGTTATGACCCTCAGGTTCTCGTCCACGAAAACCCTTTCAACATCCCTCGCTATGCTCGGCAGTTTGAACATGACGTCCATGAGTATCCCCTCCAGTACGCTCCTCAGTCCCCTTGCACCCGTACCCATCTCCATAGCCCTGCGGGCTATAGCCCTGTACGCACCCTCATCAAACTGCAGGTCCACACCCTCAAGCTCAAAGAGCTTCTTGAACTGCTTCACGGGGGCGTTGTAGGTCTCGGTCAGTATCCTGACCAACTCCTCCTCACCAAGGGGGTGCAAGGGCACCACTATCGGCACCCTGCCCACGAATTCGGGTATCATGCCGTACCTTATGAGGTCCTCCGGTGTTATGTGCTTCAGGAGGTTGTACCTCTCCTCCTGGGGTTTTACATCCTCATCGTTGACCTTGAAGCCTATCGCCCTCTTGCCCATCCGCCTGCGTATTATGTCCTCCAGTCCTTCAAAGGCACCTCCGAATATGAAGAGTATGTCCGTCGTGTCAACCTGCAGATAGGCCTGTTCCGGATGCTTTCTTCCACCCGCTGGAGGCACGTTTGCCACGGTGCCCTCTATGATCTTCAGAAGGGCCTGCTGGACGCCCTCACCGGATACGTCCCGCGTTATGGACGGGCTGTCCCCCTTGCGGGCGAGCTTGTCTATCTCGTCCAGAAAGACTATGCCCTTTTGGGCCCGCTCAATATCGTAATCGGCGGCCTGAACGAGCCTCAGGAGTATGTTCTCAACGTCCTCTCCCACGTATCCCGCCTCCGTGAGCGGTGTGGCATCGTATATGGCGAAGGGGACGTAGAGGATCTTGGCCAGGGTCTTCGCTATGAGGGTCTTGCCGGTCCCGGAGGGACCTATGAGGAGGATGTTGGACTTCTCAAACTCAACATCACCCAACCTCTCCCTGTTGTATATGCGCTTGTAGTGGTTGTAAACGGCCACGGATATGACCTTTTTCGCCTCCTCCTGACCCACGACGTACCTGTCAAGATAGGACTTTATCTCTGAGGGTGTTGGGAGTTCGGGGAGATCCCTCTCCTCCCCCTCCAGAAGCTCCCCCTCTATCATGTAAAAGGCCGTCTGAACGCATCCGTAGCATATGACCGCACCGTTACCCGTGAAGAACTTCCCCACCTCCACCGGCTGTCCGCAGAAGGAACACTTCAACCCCGCCTTTTTAGCCCTTTTTGCCATCTCCAGCCTTCCTCAGGTCCACTATCCTGTCAACTATGCCGTAGGCCACGGCCTCTTGGGCGGACATGTAGAAGTTTCTGTCCGTGTCCTTTTCCACCTTCTTCAGGGGTTGTCCCGTGTGCTTGGACAGGATCTCGTTGAGCATCCTCTTCAAACGTGAGACCTCCCTCGCCTCTATCTCTATGTCCGTCGCCTGTCCCTGAACACCCCCCCAGGGCTGGTGTATCATCACCCTCGCGTGTGGGAGCATCAACCTCTTACCCGGATGCCCCGCGGCCAGGAGGACGGCGGCCATGGAGGCCGCCATGCCGAGTCCAACCGTCACCACGGGCGGTTTTATGTACTGCATGGTGTCGTAAATGGCCAGGCCCGCCGTGACGTGTCCTCCAGGGGAGTTTATGTAGAAGTATATGTCCTTTTCCGGGTCCTGGGTCTCAAGGTAGAGCATCTGGGCGATGATGAGTCCGGCGACGTGGTCGTCTATGGGAGATGTCAGAAAAATTATGCGGTCCTTCAGAAGCCGGGAGTATATATCGTAAGCCCTCTCCCCCCTCCCCTCCTGCTCTATGACCATCGGCACGTACTGACTCCTCATATCCGGCCGGAAATTATAGCCCCGAAAGGTAAGGGGACGCAACTACCTGATGAGTACCCTGTAAACCCTCCTCCCCTCAACCACGAAGTAAACACCCCTGCTCAGCCGCACACTCCCCTCACCCCGGAAGACCACCCTTCCGGAAGGGTCATGAACCACTCCGTCCTCTTTAAGTATGAGGAGGTTTCCGCTCAGGGTTATACCCCCGTGGTCCGTGAAATCCCGCTCGGACACATCTACGGGTACGCTGTGGTAAACCATCTCGTTCACACTCCACTTGAAAACCCTGACGGTTACGAAGAAGGGGGTAAACTCCACGTACTGGTACATGGAATCCTTCACAAGTCCCACACCCGGCCTCCAGAAGACGTAGTAATCCCTTATAAGGGTGTCCGACCAGGACTCAGAGCTGCTACCCGTCTGGTTGTACGCCGATGAGGACCACAGCTTTCCGCGCACGGCGACGTGTATGGTATAGACACTGTCAAATGTGCCGGCCGGCACGGTCAGAGTCCCCATGGAAAGCACCTTAACCGTGTCCAAGAGAAAGAGCAAGGTGTCCAAAAGGGAGTAATCTCCATCACCGTCAACCTCGGCGGCGACTGAAGTCCCTGCCACACCGAGCGTCCACACATCTCCGACCGTCAGAGGCGTTTTTATCGCGAGTACGTCCAGCTTCTTGAAGAATATCCCCAAAGTGGCGTTGGAGTCCGTGCCGACTATCATCAGGCGGCGCATATCGCCCCCGACCTCGTAAACCGTGTCAACGTAAACCGTGGTGTCGTTGTTGAAGCCGCTCAAGTACCTCTTTCTGAGTATCCCCCTTCCGAGGTTGCCCGAATACGTGAACTCCTGGTTCACCTGAAGGGTCTCGGCGGCGGTTGAAGAGCCGGCCGTGGAACCTGAGAACGAGTTGTAGGTTGAATCGTACTCCCATCCCTGGTACACGCCTTCAGCCCCAACCCTTATGCCGAGGTAGTTGAGAGCCTGTGCGTTTAAAACCCCTACGAGCAAAAACGTCGGCAAAAACGCGAAAACGTACCTCATGGCCAGAGGATTATAAGCCCGCTACGGAGCGGGCGTAGTACCGGGAGAAGTCTTCAAAGAGTGGAAAAGCCGGGTAATCGTACCTGTTGGAGAGCAGGACGGAAACCCTCGGCCTTATGCTCATATCGGGCAAGAAGTGCACCACACGCGACGTGGGGTGAAGGAGGGCGGAAACCGTCAGGGCAAAGTCGTAGGGGGTTGTGGGGGTTTTGCCCGTTATGTGGTAAATCCCACCTTCCAGCCCCGCGCGGAGCATACCGATCAGAACCCCTGCGAGTCTGGGGGCGTAGGTGGGACAGGAGAGTTGGTGGGAGTGGGCGTAAATGTCCTCACCCCTCTTCAACATAAAAGGCAACCTGCTGAAGAAGTTCTTACCACCCAAACCGAAGAGCCATGAGGTCCGGACTACGAGGGCGTCTGGATAAACGCCCAAAACCCTCCTCTCACCCTCCAGCTTTGTCCGTCCGTAGACGCTCAGGGGAGAAGGCTCATCATCCTCCCGGTAAAAACCCACCCTCCCGTCAAAGACGTAATCCGTGGACACATGCACCATCTTCAGTCCCAGAGACCTTGAAACCCTGGCCAGAACCTCCGGAAAGAGGGCGTTCAGCACGAAGGCCTCCTCCCTTTCCTCCTCCGCCCTGTTGACGTTCGTATAGGCGGCGGCGTTTATAACGGCATCAACGTCTTCAAGGAATGCGAAAAGGAAGTCTTCAAGACCCTCAAGTTTTCGCAGATCCCAGACCTTACGCGTGTGGTACTTGCCGGAATTCCCCAGCACCTCCGCAAGCGCCCTTCCGAGGGTTCCGCTCGCCCCCAAAACTGCTACTCTTCCCATACCCCACCGTAAAGGCTCTTGTAGACCCAATAGCTCCTCATCACCCTGCGCACGTACCTTCGGGTCTCCGTGTAGGGGATTATCTCAAGGAAGTGGTGGAAGTCAAGGAGCTCGTAAGCGTAATCGCAGAGCCACCTGTTCAGCGCTCCCCTTCCGGCGTTGTAGGATGCGGCGGACAGGTGGTACGATCCGTAAACCTTTAGGTCCTTTGAGAGTAGCCACGCCCCCATCCTCAGATTCGTCAGGGGATCGTAGGGGTTTCTGACCCTTTCATCCATCTCCCTCGCAAACTTTTTAACGTTGAAGGGCATTATCTGGGCCAGACCCATCGCACCCGCCCTTGACCTCGCCCTCCTTTTAAACCTGCTCTCCTCCCTGACTATCGCCGTGAGAAACAGGGGATCGACACCGAACTCCTTTGCGGCGGAGTCTATCTCCTCCCTGTAGGGTTCGTAGGGAAAGGTCATCCTCCCCCACCAGAGGGGGATACCCCCCTCCTTGGGGGCTATTTCGTAGAGCTTGAACAGCAGATAGGAGGCGGCGACGAAGTTTCCGTCTTCAAGGAAATCCTTCGCCCTCCTGTAAAGGGAAGGCACATCCCTGACGTACCACTTCAAAGCCTCCCTGTAGCCTGCTATCCCCTCAACTATACGGCCCATACGGTAATTCCTCAAGTCTCCGGACGTATCCCAAACCTCACCCTCCACCCACACGGGCTTGATCCCCAAACTCAAGGAGAAAAAGCTCAAAGGGTTGTACTTCCGCAGGTCATTTAAATACCTCTCATCGCGGGTTATCCTGTAGAGCCAGAACGTGGCCCTCGTCCATACGAAATCACCCGTGTCAGCCCTCAACCTCGCCTCCACAAACCAGTTGTACGCGTCCTCCAAGTAATGCACACCGTAGGCCGCTATGCCCAACCATACGAAACCCTCCGCTTCAAGGTCCTCTCCCACAGTTGATGTAAGGGCGTAGTAGAGGTCCATGGACGGGTACTTCAGGAAGGGCTTGGCGACCTCCGAGGCCATAACCCTGTAGGCCCTTTTCCCGTCCCCCATATCCACCAGATAGAGTAGGGCGAGTTTTATGGAATCGTAGTCCTCGGCCTTCAGGTAGCGCACAAGGTGTTTTATGAGGATGCGCTTTCTATACCTGACAGGTAGAAAGCGGATGTGTTTGAAATCGGGAAGGGTTCCATCCTCCCTCCACCTGACAAGAAGGACAAAGGCGTACTCTTCGGGTTTTGTGGTATCCGCCAAAGCCTTCAGGCTGTCGTACATCCCATGCTCCAACATCACGGAGAGTTTAAGGGTTTTATCCACACCGTTCAACTCCAAAACCTTTAGGGCATCCCTGCTGCGCGGATATCTCCTCGCGATTTCGATCAGATAACCCCTATCGCCTGTACTCTCGTAGAGCGCCTTTAAGACCTTAAGCGTAGGTCTACACCTCAAGCGCGGTAGCAGTTTCGGTTTTCTCTCCGCAACGAGCGAACACATCGCCCTGCACGGCCACGAGTCCCATCCCCTCTTGCAAATTCTCCCGGCGGCGGTGTAAACGTCCCCATACCCCCTCCTGACCTTCTCGTAGAGCAGATAAGGCTCTATCTCCGGGTAGAGCCTCAGGAGGGAGTCTATCTCCGAAGCGGAGAGGAAGAGCGGGATGAGCAACGGCCAGATATTATAAGTTTGCACAAACAAAAAAAGGGCCGCCCGATCGGGCGGCCCCTAAGCTGTGGGTTATAGCTTACCTGACGACCACCTTCGTGGCACCGTTTGCCGTCTTGACGAAGTACACGCCCCTCTTGAGGGCGACGAATCCACCTTCGGTCTCGGCGACGAGGGATCCTCTGATGTCGTATACGGAAGCGGCACCGGAGACCTTTACACCACCCTTTACGACCTCAACGACGACCCTGTCGGGAAGCTGGGCGGGTCTCTCGGCGACGTCAAGGATCACGTCCGCGCTTATACCCGTGGGATCACCGCTGCAGGACGTGGAGAACTTGAAGAGCTTAACGTCAACCGCGTAGTAGGGTTCGGTTCCACCCTGGAACCTGTGCATGAGGTGGCAGAAGGGATCCTTGGCACCGGAGGCCGCCATGGGCGTGACGTAGACTATATAGGCGGAGTCGTTTACGAGCCTGTTGGCGAACTTGCCCACCACAGGGGCGACGGGGAAGCCGAAGTACCCACCCTCAACGTGGATCGTGTCCGTGCACCAGGTGTACCCCCCGTCCGTGCTTTTGGCAAAGGCCAGAACGCTCGTAAAGTCAAAGGTGGTGAGGCTTGCGGGATCGGGGCTACAGGCGGGAGGTGTGTTCTCCTCGTACTGAATCCAGACCACGGCCATGGTATCGGGTGTGCTTCCGAAGAACACGACGGGCCACGTGAGGGTCCTGTTCGTGTTGACGCCGCCGGAGCCGTCATCGGGGTAGAAGAAGGGTATGATACCCGTGGTGAACGGGGACTTGTTCGTGACGATTATGTGGCTCGACTGCTCCAACCAACCGCCGAGGTCCTCCCAGCTCCAGCCGGTGATAGACGTGTCGTTTGAAGGGTACGCGATCCAGACGCTTCCGTCCGGAGAGACGGCCGTGTGGTACTGCACGTTCGTATAACCGAAGGGATAGTACTCTGTGCCGCCTATGGTCAGGATAAACTGACTTGAGAGGTCGCCGTAGAACATGTCCCCGCTGATGGAGGGAGCATCGGGGTTGGTGGTCCCGTCGTTCCTGACCCAGATGTACCCGTATCCCGAAGGCTCACCCCATACGGCGGTGGCGTTGTCGCTGCTTCCGACCACTAAGACGGAATCCCCGAAGAGGTGCGCCTCTATGATGGTGAAGTCCTCCTGGGCGGCGCCGTCCCTTATGGCCTGAGGAGTGGAGAAGGAGTTTGTGCTGGCATCGTAGACCAAGTAGTACAGGGAGGCGGTATCGCTAAAGCGGTAAGAGGAGGAGAGGATGGCGAACTGATCGGGACCTATCTGCCAAGCGTACTGGGCGTAGTCGTCGTGGGGAACGCTGCTCTCACAGGCGCCCTCAAGCGTTCCGCTCTCAACCACCTCAACGGCGCATACCGCATTAGAACCGGGAGCAGGGTCCGGATATACTACCACCACCTTCCCATCGCTGGTGAAACCGGCAAGCTGGGGATACCATCCGAATCCAGAGCCTCCGGTTATACCCTCTTCAACGTTGTCCCTGTAGTGCCACGTGTTACCACCGTCAAAGGACCACCACACCACGAGATTCTCGGTAGCGGGAACGCCTCTGTGGACCCACGCTATGGTATCACCCCTGATGAGGAGGGGACGGGGACCGTTGAGGAGGTTTGTCCAGTAATGTCCGGAGGAGTCCGTCAGCAGGACGCTCCCACCGAAGAGCGAGTGATCAGCACCTCCAGCCTTCCAGCTGAAGGGTGCAACCCTCTCGTGGAGGTTCTCCCTCCACACCTTCGCCTTGGTTATCGGATAAGGCGATGCAACCGCATAGGCTACAAAAAGCATCATGCTCATACCTCCTTTTTATCACCTTCCATAGAAAAGCTCGTTAACCTTCCAAACGACGGAAACGTTGGCGTTCGGATCCTTGCAAAAGCCCACCGTCCCGCTCATCTCCTGCGATGTACCCGGCAGGTAGTTCCAGTCGGAGCCGGGGAAGGCGTTATCACCGTAAAAACGTATGAGGGATACGGCGTTTCCAACCCTCTTGTCCTTGTAATACCCCAGCGTGGCTATGCCGAGAAGTCCGTTCTTGACCACATCGTCGGATTCCGTAAGCCCCTCAAGGTTTTGGAGGTCGGTGGGAACATCACCCCTGAAGGGGTGGAGGAGATAGGCCATGTAGGCCAGGTAGGCCGCCCTCTTCTTGTAGGTAAAGGAGGGGTCGGTGTAATAGGCGTAGGCGTCGGCCGCCAGTGCTATCCAGACGAGGGCGGGATTCTCACCTCCAAGGGGGTTTTGCTTGCTTATCCTGTAGGATACGAAGGACACCTTGACGGTATCGCCGTTTCCATCGTACATCCATCCGCAGAGTATGGGCTCCTCGCTCGCACCGCTGACGGAGGAGGCGTACATGAAAACCGGACCCGCCGTATCCGTGTATGACAGGCTTCCGCCGTTTTCGGTTAACGGTTGGGCTGTGGGCGTAAAGGCAAGACCAAAAGTGGCCGGGTCTATGGTCTTATCACCTCCTCCATCGTGTACGACCTTTGCGGTAAGCACATCCACAGGGAAATAGATGTAGTCGCTGTCCTCAAACAGGTCCTTCAGCTGTTGTGATGGGTTGTTCGCATCGGCGAAAACCCCCATCTTCCAGACGCCCATCGTGTAGTTTCCACCGCTCGGAAGGGCGGCCAAAGGTTGACACACCATTTGAACGTTTGACTTTCCACCCCCTATGGTGTCCTGTTGGGCATCCGGCACGTAGAGGGTGTAGCTTCTGATCTCCTCCTTTACGTACTGGGAGTATAAGAGGCCGAACTCCTTGTGGGCAAGGGCAAAGTCTCCGAGGCGCATAGCGGAGAGACCCCTTCCGAGGTGGGCCTCCAGGTCCGTTGCGTCCATATAGGTGATGACGCTGTCAAACTTTGCGAAGGAGGAGTCAAACTTGCCCTCCTTGTAAAGCTTCCAACCGCTCTTCAGCAGGTCCTCTTTCTTAACGAGGTCGGGAATATCCTTGAGCTCATCCGAAGGCCTACACCCCACCACAACACCCCCCACAAAAACGGCTACCAGCGCCAGACTCAGCTTCCTCATCTCTCACCTCCTATGACTATAACCTTTACGGTTTTCCTCTCGTCTCCGAAACGGGCCTCCACGAGGTATACACCGCGCGGCAGGTTGGAGAGGTTGAAGGCGTACTTCCCACCCTCCTTCGCCTCGTAGTCTATCATCCTAACCAGGCGACCCATTGAGCTGTATATTTTAAGCGTGATCTTGCCCGCGGAGGGAACGGAAACGCGCACGAGGTTCACGTCGGATTTGACGGAGAACTCGGAGACGTAAGAGGATTTGGGCTTGTCCCTGCCCACGTATATGCCGCGGGCGGAGTTTATAAAGACCTCTGCCAAGCCCTCTTCGGGGTAGTAGTAGAAGGGGACCTCTTTCCACTCACCGTCCATGTGGGCGTACACGCGCTCACCCTCTTCCATCTTCACCTTCACACGGGCGGAAACCGGGGAGGTAAACGTGTACTCCTTACCGTTGGGTATGAGTATGAAGGACTTTTCACCCGTAAGGGAGGACATGTAGAGCTCGCCCTCTATTATCTCGCTCAGGTCGTTTCCTATCCTGACGCTGTAAATCTCACCCTCATCGTCGTCCACACCCGCCGCTTTCGTGTAGTCTATACCTGTGGGGTTTTGGGCGTACTTTATGCGGTACCTGATCTTGCCGTAGTACCTGTTTCCGAAGAGGTCTTTGAACTCCATCCTGACGCTGGCGAAGTTAAACGGATACACCCATCCCTCCGTCGTACCGAAGTGGGAGGATGAATCCTCAACAAATGCCACGAACCTGGCGACGACGAAAAGCGTATCGTAGAGATCCGTGTTCTCGGCCGGCCAAAAGGCGAAAAGCACACCTTCCGATCCGGCATCGTAATAGAACTTGCCCAGATCGAGGTTGCCCGTGTCGGGTGTGTAGTTCCTTCCGAGGACGTAAATGTCCACGTATTCAGGGGCCGCTGCGCTCGGCAGTATGCCCACGTCTATCACCTGCGGGGCGATCGTATCCCGCGTTCCCAGGGACATGGAGGATACGGGACCGAGGTTTATGAGGAAGAGCTTGTACTCGCCCAAACCGTCGCTCTCGTAGAGGTTGAACCTCATCCGCTCGTCCAGATCCACCTTCTGGAGCTGTTGCGTGTTGGTATTGAACAGGTAAAGGGAGAACCCGTTTAAGGTATCGCCGGTTATGGTCACGACCTTGTTGTAGTCATAACCGTCAAAGTAGACCTTCGGGACGGAGATGGGAACCAAGTTGTAGCGGACCGCTGCGAGTCCGGGAAACGCCGTGTTCTCCTGTGTTCCGGCCCCTGAGTACTTGCCCATGGTGACCTTGTTGAAAACCGTATCCGGACCGATGAACTTGTACTCGTCCAAAGCCCACGGCTGGTTGGTGAAGAGCAACCTCAGGTAGTACTCCTCAACCGCCTCGTAGAAGTCCAACCCGTTCAGGGCGAGTACGTTCCCTATGGAGTTGGGTAGACTTGGTAGATAGGCAAACGGAACATCGGCCTCCTTGAAGGAGTTCACGAGATTTCCGGTTCCCACCTTTTCTTCAACGAACACGAGCCATGACAGGAGTTTGGTAAGGTTCTGCTGGGAGATCACCTTACCGTCGTACTCAAAGCTGAAGGGATACACGTGCATGTCGGATTTGCCAACGGCCGAGGAGGTTTGCTCTATCCCCCAGGCCAACCCGTAGGGATCTCCCATGTCCTGCAGGGCTCTGTGGGCAAGCCAGGCCGCCTTTGCCACCACCTGGAACTGGTTGAACCATTCGGGATAAATGTCGTTCTTTTCCGTGGTGTCCATGCTGTAGGCCACTATCCTCGCGTACTGGAAGGCGAGGTATTTCCTTATCTTTAAGGTGTCCCAGACCGCGCCGAACAGTAGATTGGCAGATCCCTGAGCGGTGTTTATGTATATCACATCGCTGGTGTTGAGCGTATCGTACATATCCCAAAAGCCAACACGGATCTTCTTGTCAACCCCACTCGTGGACATGTTGAGCGGGCCTACGAATATCACGACTTTTTTGTCGCTCCTTTTGGTCTTGAGATCCTCCTGTGTTATACCGGCTACGCCGAATACGGCTTCGGGAACCCCCGTAAACGCCCTTTTGACCTTGTCCACGTAATCGGCGAGCTGGGCGTCGGACAGCGTATCGTTTGGTGTAGGCCTGTACCATTTGCCCACGAGGTACATCTCGTAGAGGGCGAAGTACTTGGACGTATCGTCCGAGACGTTGCTGTTGTCGTCAAAGCGGAACCTCACGTTCACCACACTGCTGGACGTCAACGAGCCGCACGGGTAAGATGCCGGTACAACGTCCAAAACCGCCCAAGCCGTATCCCCCGTGGCATGGGCATCCGTCAGCTTTCCTATGGGCGTCCAGCACGTGGAAGCATCGGAGGCATTCTTGATCTCTACGAATATGGTATCGCTGGGGTTCAGATACGTGAGCCTGTACTTGAACTTAAACGTGTCGTTCAGAGGTACGTTCGTGGTGTCAAGGTTTATGTCGGAGGACGTAAGGGCGTAATCCCCGGTGTTGGACGTCGCCGTTTGTATTGCGCCGAGGAAGAGGAAGGTCTGGCCCGACTGCTCCAGCTTCCTGAACCATCCGGAATCGGCGCTCCATCCTATGGGTGGGAAATCCCGGAAAGACGGTACGTCCACGAGGTTCATGGGGTATACGTTCGCCTTTAGGCCGACTATATAGGCGTAGGGCGTGGAGTCCATTACCGGAACACTGGTGGGCATATCGTCAACCGAGTACATGATCTTGAGGGTGGGAAGGTATATGTCAACGCTGCTAACCCCCAACAGGGGAGTCGCCACAACAAGAGAACCCAAGATAAAGGCATTTCTCATCTTCCAACCTCCTTTTAAAACCTGTAAACAAGGCTGAACCTGTTCAGATCCGGCATGCGGTAGTTTACGGTGTAGGAGTAGTCAAAGGAGAAGCCGGCAAACTTAACGCCAAACCCGAGACCGAAGACCTCATCGTGGGATTCGGGCACCCAGGAAAACCCTCCGAAGAACCTCTTCCCAAACCTGAGGAAGAACATGTCGGAGTAGGAGTACTGGAAGCCGAGGTTGTAGGACTCGGCGTTGTCCGTGTGGTGGTTGGCCTCAACTACGGCGACAACGGCGTTGTAGGAGTTTCTGAATATGTCCATGGAGAGACCGGCCTTGAAGGTCAGGGGAAGGTTGTAGCTCTTGTAGGGTATGGTGTCCTGGACCACCTGGCCGCCCTGGAAGGAGTACCTGATGTAGGAGCCTTTGAGGGTTGGGTCGGTTCCGAAGTTCTGGACGCTCATCCCGAGGTTTACCCCTCTCCATCCGGTCTCAAATACCGTACCCACGTCCACGGCCACGGCCCAGGTGCTGGTGTAGCTGCCGAAACCCTCGTATATGAACTTAGGGGCAAGGGCCACTGAGAACCTGTCCGTCAGCCTCGCGCCGGCGACAAAGGCGAGGGCCATGGCCGTGTAGTTGAACGTCTTACCCGTCTTCTCGTACATGTAGGTTTCCTCGTTGAGCCTAACTTCTTCAAATCCCGTGGATGTGACGCCGTGGATGTACCCCCCCAGCTTGAACCTACCGAGGGGATGGAGGTAGGCTATATCGCTCACGTATGTGCTTACCCAGTAGGGCATAAAGCCCACACCCACGGCCTTGTTGGTGGCGAACATGGCGGATGCCGGGTTGTTGATCATGAGGAGGGGGTCGTCTCCGAAGAGGGTCACACCCGCGCCTCCCATGGCTGCCACCTTGGGAGAGGTGTGAAGCTGCAGGAACTTACTTCCCGCAATTCCGACCTTGGCGAAGGGGTTCCATTCCCCTTCACCCTGTTGAGACAAAACCATGAGCATCAACATTTTCCACCTCCTATCTTAAGACGACGAACTTGCCGTAGTACACCTTCTCACCGTCGGTTATGCGGACGAAGTATATGCCGGGGGCGACGAGCCTTCCCTGAGGCGTGAGGAGGTTCCAGGTGACGTAGCCCTTGGTGGGTAGGTTGTTGTAGAGGGTCTGGATGTGATCCCCGGTAAAGCTGTATATGTCTATGCGGGCGTGGGCGGGTACGTTGAAGAACTTCACCTCCGGTGTCAGGCTCGTGGCGGACCAGAAGGTTGAACCGTAAACCGGGTTGGGGGCTATCACGATGTCCTTCGTCCAATCGCCCGTGCCGGGGACGCCTCCCACGTAAACGGGCATGGGAGCACCGCTGGCCGTCTTGAGGTAGTTGTCCTTTGCGGATTCAAGCGTATCAGTGTCAAAGGCCGTCACGGCGTAGTAGAGCGGATAACCGACAGGGGGATCGCTGTCCACGTACGTGTTCTGACCCGTCAGGTCCTTCTCCACGATCCTACCGCTGGTGTCAACACCCATCTCCTGGAAGTACTGCGCCCAGTAGCCCCTGAGGGCATCCTTCACGCTCTGGGGCTTGCTCTTGTCTATGATCACCTTGAGTGGAGGATCGGTGAAGTTGGGGGCGAACACGGCCCTGTAGACGGCGTATCCCACGAAGTCTATCTGCTGTTTGATGGGATCGGGTGTGTTCTCCGCCCTCTTGTCCCACATGAGTATCACGGAGTTCTCGGATGTGCCGTAGGAGAGGAATGGGGAAACGGGAGGAACGGGGATCTGCCAGTGGTTACCCTCAATCGGAGAGCATGGGTGGGCGGGATCGCACAGGCCGTCAACACCCGTGTAGTAAGCCACGAGGGCCTTGTCCATGAGCGTGCGGAGACCCCACCTGTACGCACCTCCGTACCAGTGATCGTTCGGACCTCCGTTCAACCCTTCACCCACGGCGCCCACGAAAACGAACCACAGGGTATCACCGTCCGCGAGCGAGTGGGGACCACTGGTGAGGAGGAACCTGTAGTCAAACTCGGACGCTCCGAAATCGTAGGGATGGGGGGCAAACCTGTAAGGCCGTGTGGCGGGGTGATCCCCCACTATGTAGTCGTACTTGGCCACGTCGTTGGGGGGATCGTTCTCCCAGTTCCACCACTGATGGCCCCTTGGGTAGATCATCCATATGGTATCGTTGGGGCCTGTGCTTTTGGCCGTGGTTATGGCCGAGCAGAAGGATCCGGTGGCCTGTCCGTTGGTGGCCACCTTGTGTTCGGGACTCGGAGGGGCGTATATGAGCCTCATCCCTATCCATCCGCTGCACGCACCCCCTTCCCCACGGTCATCTCCGGGCTCCGCGGGGTTATCACCGTCGTATATGACGGACATGTTCCGGGGTATGAGGTAGTAGTAGTACACCGTCTCGGTTCCACCATCCCTTGCAGGCCTTGTGAGCTGGAAGCTATCGGGTCTGGCGCCCGGACCGAAGTGTGTCTCGTAATAGGCTATAGTTATCTGCTTCTCCTCCGGATCGTCTCCCCAAACCGTAAAGCCGTCGGGAATCCCGTCGGGCAGGGGTATTACGGTATCGGAAAGGACGGTCACCTCGTCCTCCCAACCCATCTTGTGATCCATCAGGAGTATTCCGCACTCCTCAGGGGCGCCGTCGTAGTACACGAGGTCGTCTATGTGGGGATCGGTGTGGTCCGCGCCGCACACGTCGGCGTCGTACTTGTAGCCCACGTATATCTGCAGGACGTCCGGAGGTGATGGTATGTCGGCGGAGTTCTTGTCGTAGGTTATACCCACCTCATAAACGAAGAACTCGTTGTAGGGGTGGTGTGGCCAGGACAGGACCCTCTCTATCACCTTCAGGCCGAGGTGCCTGCCGGAGGCGTTGTCCGGATCTCCGGAGAAGTCCTGATAGCGGGCCTCAACGTCCATGTAGGACTTGCCCGGTCCTACGTATGCAAAACCGATCGCGCCGTTGTCCGGACTCGGTGTCCACTCCTCCTCGTTGTACTCGTCGTGGGTCACGTACTTCTGGCCACCCGCGAAGGCCGCTATCCAGAGGCCCCCGTGCCAGAGGTAGTACACGTTTTCACCGGGTGCATCCCCCGGCCGGCTGTAGCTGGGCATTACACCGGCCGGGTCCCCGTGTCTTCCGTAGTTCGTATGCGTGTTCCAGACCTCCCCCACGGTTATGGCCAGGGGTTTTTTGTCAACCGGTAGGGCCTTGAAACTTCCGACCGGGGCGTCCTTATCCCTCCCCATGAGGGGGGTCGCCGCAATTAAAGACAAGAGCAGAAACCTCCTCATTTTCAACCTCCTTTACTTGGCACGCCAAGTTATCTGCAAACCGTAGCGCGTGAGTCTACCCCTGCGGTAGACGGCCGGGTGCTTGGAGGGTCCCTCGGGATCTCCGAAGTAGTAGTAGTAGTTTATGTCGGCGTAGCCCACAATAGTCCTATCATTCAAGAGGTTGTATATGTCCGCGAAGAGCCTGAGGGTGGCGCCGAAGGGGAGACCGAAGTTCTTGTAAAGCCTGAAGTCAACGTTCTGAACCGAAGGAAGACGCATGGAGTTGGTCCTCTCTATGACGTCCAGAGGTGACCTCAGGGGAGGTGAGTAGGGAGTACCGCTGCCGTAGCTGTATATGAAGGCGAGGCCGTATCCGGTCATGAACTGGGTGGTCAGGGTCTTCCTCACCAGGGGGACATCGTAGGATACGACGGCGTTTATCACGTGCCTCTGATCCCAGTCCACGTAATGCTCCTCCGTGTAGTCGGGGGCTATTCCGAGCCACTCAAGGCGGTACATGGCGTACTGGCTTGCGAACGTGGCCTTCGCGAACTGCAGGGTGTAGGAGATGTTGACCGTGAGCGGAGCCAACAGCGGTATACCTCCGCCGGGCAGCTTCATGAAGTTGAACTCAAGACCCCTGACAGAACCGAAGTCCTGGTTCACGAAGGTGGTGTAGGAGTTCTGCGTGTTTCCTATCTGGACGTTCTGGCTCTGGACCAGGTCGGCTATGTCCTTGTAGAAGGCCGTCACGTCAAGGACGGTGTAGGGGTTGAAGGCGTGCTTTATACCCACCTCATAGGATATGGTCTTCTCGGGTTTGAGGGCAGGGTTTCCTATTATGTCAAACGCACCCGTCATGAGCCAGAACTGGTTGGCGTACAGCCACCTCATCCTGGGGACCTGGAAGTAGTGTCCGTAGGTGAAGTGGAGGACGTCACTCTCGGATATGGGATGGGAGATTCCTATGCGGGGGCTTACGTAGAACGTGGCCGGGACACGCTTGGGATTCTTTATGAAGAACGTATCCCTGATGTTGGGATTCGTCCAGGCCGCGGAATCCCTCAGGAAGACCGGGCCCCTCTGGGCCATGGAGTAGTTCTTTACGGGATCCCTGAGGTCCGCCGGGACCCAGGCGTTGGCGTCGTAGTAGTCAAACCTGAAACCGACGTTGGCTATGAAGCCCTCAAACTCCATCTTATCACGGATGTAGTAGGCGAACTTAACCGGGTGGGCGTCCACGTAGTTCATGTATATGTTGCCACCGGAGGCGTAGTCCACGTCTATGGTGAACACGCTGTACTTGTAGAACTCAAATCCGGTCTTGAACTCGTGGCCGCGGAGGTTGAGGGGGTCCTGAGCGAGGAAGTCAAACCTCGTACTCCAGGTCTGAGTCTTGCGGGTGTAGTACACCGTCCTGTTGTACCATATGTGGTCGGCGGGCTGGTATATGTTGGAGAAGACCATCTTAGTCGTACACGACTTTACGGTATCCTCGGCCGGGACGTAGCAGTCCTTTACCCTGAAGACCGTGTCCAGCTCCACCGGGTTGCCGTCCTTGTCGTAAAGGTATTCACCGACGGCGACCAGGACAGTGTCGTTCGTCCCCTTCACAACTCCAAGGAAGTAGTTCTGCCTGGTCGTCTGTTTGACGAGTGTGGGATAAAGACCCGTGGCGGTCTGCTCCCACCACCAGGCCTTCAGCTCCACCCAGTTCTCCTTCTCCTCGTTTATAAGGGCTGGGTTTACGGACCTCCCTATCTTGCGCACCATGTCCAGGTCAACCTCCACGAGCATGTCCCCATCCCTGTCCGTGAAGTCTATGACGCCGTCAAGGTCCATATCAACGGGCGTGATCGCCCTGACGAGGTTTCTGTGATAACCCACACGCAGCTCTGCGTAGGTCTTGGGGTTAAAGGCGTAGTTGACACCGAAGGCGAACTGACGGCTGGTGGTCTTTATGCTGGGCAACCTCGTCAGAAGGAGTCTCCATTCGGGATCGAACCCCCATCCGGACTGGCTGTTATCCCCGACGCTTCCGAAGAAGATCTTCAGCTGGGGTGTTATGAACCAGGAGAGCTTGAACTGGTAAGAGCCTGTGACCCCCTGCGTGTTGGGGTAAGTGCCGTTTGACCTCAGGTAATCGTATGAGAGATAAAACCTCAGGGCCTTGTAGAAGGGAAGCAGGGGTCCGCCTATGCCGATTATGGGCCTGAAGTAGTTCTCACGCCAGGGATACATGAAGTAGTCCTTGCCTATGAAGTACGTGGCGAAATCCTTAAAGTAGGGATCCTTACCGATAAATTCGGAGGCCTTTTGGTTGTAAACGGCCGCCCTTACGCTGTCAAACTGTGCGAACTCGTTCCACAGCGCCGTACCCGTCTTGCTCTTCTCGGCGTCCACGTAGTACCTGTCTCCGCCGTAGAAGTAGGGGGGCTGGAAGTACTTCATATAGGGGTCTCCGACGTTGGTGTTGAAGAACCCACCCATTCCAGCGCTTGAGAAGATCTGCAGGGAGGCCTCGTACTTTTCCGTACCCTCCTTCGTTGAGACCTGGACCACACCGGAGGAGGCCGAGCCGTACTCCGCACCGAAACCGCCCTTGCTGACGGATGCCTCCTGTATCGCGTTCAGGGGAAGGCTTATGGTCTGGATGCCGCTGTAGGGGTCGGTTATCTCAACGCCGTCCACGACATAGGAGACCTCACCGGGACGGCCACCCCTCACCTGGATCACGGCGCCGCTCACCCTGACGCCGGAGGAAAGGGAGATGGCCTGCTCCAAGGATGCGACGGGTATGTTCTGTATGTTCTCACCCTTTATGATGGCCTTGCTCTCCGTCTCGTCCTTCCTTATTATCTTCTCCTTGGCCTCCACCACGACCGCCTCCACCTCTATGGCCTCGGAGGGTAGGCTGAAGTTGACCTCAACCGTGTGATCCGCCTCAACCACGACGTTCTTTATGATCTGGGGCTTATAGCCCACGGCTTTGGCCTGCAAGGTGTAGGTTCCGGGTGGCAACCTCAGGAGGACGTAATAGCCTTTTTCATCGGCGTACGTTCCACCCACGGCAGGGCCGCTGACGATCTTTATGATGGCAGCCGGTATAGGCTCGCCGTTTTCCGCGCTGACCACCCTACCGACTATCTTGCCGTACTGGGCGAAGAGCGGTAGGGCAAACGTAAGCGCCAAAAGAGATGCAAAAAACCTCTTCATTTTCATATTCACCTCCTTTTTGAAAAGCGCCACCATACCCTTCACCTTTCACCTCCCCTTTTGCGCTCCTTTAGGCTGAAGACGAAAGGTATAACGACCTTAACTTTAACGGGTTTTCCTCCTACCCTGGCCGGCTTGAACTTCATCTTGCGCGCGGCGACAAGGGCCGCCTCGTTGAAGATCTCGTCGGTGGAGTGGCTTATACCGGCCCATGCGACGTTTCCGCTGGGGGCAGATGTGAGGGCCACCGGGAACGATCCCGAGACAAACGCCCCTATCCAAACCATAGCTCACCTCCTCAGTCTGAAGACGAAGGGCTGCCTGATCTTAACCTTTACAGGTATGCCCTTATGCTTTGCCGGTTTGTACCTCATCTTGCGCATGGCGTCCAGGGCGGCCTTGTTGAAGATCTCGTTGTCGCTGTACACGACGCGTGCGTCTATCACGTTTCCGTTCTCGTCTATGATGGCCTCCACTATAACCTTCCCCTCCAGTCCGGCCTGACGGGCTATCTCCGGATACTCCGGCTGGACGTTTACGAGCAGTTTCGGCTCCTCGCTGACCTCGTAAATCTCAAACACCTGAGATGGTGGTGGTGGTGGTGGTATATCCTCTTCGCTGAAGTCAACCGTCTCGGCTATGTCTATGGTGTCGGCCTCCTCCTCGCTCTCCACCTCTTCTATCTCCTCCGGAAGGGAAACCTTCGGCTTTGGAGGGGGTGGAGGGGGTGGCTCCTCAAACTCCGTCTGTATGTCGATCTGCTCAAGCATGGTCTCCTGACTTCCCCTCCTGCCGTACTCCTGCATCTTGCACCCCTTTACAAAAAGGAAGGCGCCTATGGTCAGGAGCAGGGCGAACGTAAAGGCGAGGTTGAGGTCCCTCGGATACTCCTCTTCCAGCTTGCTCTCCAAGAAGATTTTCCTTATGAGGGAGATCCTGTCCCTTTTCTCCATCACCCACCCTTCCTCGTGGCGAACACCACCCTAAGCGCGCGTGCCTCCCTCAGGGCTTCCATTACCTTGTAAACGTACTTGTACTGGACGTTTCTGTCGGCCTTGATGCTGACGACCAGGGCGGGGTTTTCCGCCACCTTTGTCCGGAAGATCGGGACCACCCTCTCAGGGGGTACTATGTTGTCGTCAACGCTGACCTTTCCGTTCTTCCCTATCCATATGAAGGCGAGGTCGCGCTGCTTGAGTATCCTCTCCGTCGCCTTTGCGAAGGGGAGCTGGACCGGTAGCCCCTTCGCCTTCCTGAACACGGTCACGGTCATGAAGAATATTATAAGGAGGAAAGCGATATCGGACATGGAAGCCGTCGGAATTTTCGCGCGCAGTTCCTTTTTGCGTTTCAGCCTCATGTCTCCTCCTTTATAACACCAAGGCCCACCTTTTTACCGCCCGCAACCTTTACGGCGTCAAACACCTTTATCATCATGCCGTAAGGGGCCTTCTCGTGCGTCCTTATGAGGATTATCAGCTTTTTGTTCTCTTCAAGCCGCCTCTTTATCTCCTTTTCAAGGGAGTTGGGGTTGATCTGCTCGTCGTTTAAAAACACCTCACCGCGGTCGTTTATGGAGATCTTCAGGAGGTTTTTCTTGGCTATCTTGAGCTCCTGGGGTTGGTCCTTCTTCTCCGGCAGGAGGAATTTCAACCCCTTTTCGCGGGCGAAGTTGGTGGTGGTCATGAAGAATATTATGAGGAGGAAGGCGATGTCGGCCATGGATGCCGTCGGGATTTCGGCCTCCTCCTCCATCCTCACCCTCTTGACTATGGCCATGTCAGGCCTCCCTTACTATGCCGGCCTCCGCCATGTACTCCAAGAGGTAGTTGGCAGCCTCCTCTATCTGCCTCTGATAGGAGTTGATCCTGTCCATGAATATGGCGTAGAAGAGTGAGAAGGGTGCGGCCACAAGCAGACCGAAGGCCGTGGTGATCAAGGCCTCGGATATACCCGCGGCCACCACCGTAGGCTCAACCTCACCGGCCTTTGCTATGGCGTTGAAGGCGTTTATCATTCCCGAGACGGTTCCCAAGAATCCGAGGATGGGTGCGAGGGTGACGGCGGCCGCTATGTATATCATCCCCCTGTCAAGGAAGGCGAGCTCGCGCAGGGCGCGGCGGGTCATGGCCTCCTCTACGGCTATCTTTGACTTTCCGGCCTTCTCAAGTCCGGCCATGAGGACCTTTGCTATGGGGCTTTTGCTTTTGGAGAGGTAATCTATGGCCTCGTTCACACCCTTTTCGTCAATTATGGATATAACCTGCTCGGTCAGTTTTACGGGGTTCGTCCTTATCTTGAAGAAGAGGGAGTAAATCCTCTCAAGGGATATGGCCAAGGCTATTAGGGCCACGATGAGGATCGGCCACATCATCAGGCCACCACGCTGAAAGAGATCCAAGAGAGTGGTCATCATGATACAGATATTATAAGCACGAACATCGGGAGGTGTTGGAATCCAACCTCAGCCCTTAGAAACACGCGTAAAATCTTAGTTTTATGGCTCGCAGACGTATAAAGGTCAGGGTGAAGCCCAACTCCAGAATGGCGAGGGTGGAGGAGAGGGACGGCCGGATAACCGTATGGGTTAAGGCGCCGGCTCAGAGGGGTATGGCCAACTCCGAGGCCGTGGAGCTTCTGGCGAGGTACTTCAACGTTCCGAAAACACACGTGAGGATACTGAGGGGTTTTAAGGGGAGGGAAAAGCTCGTAGAGGTGGTCTTCTGAAGTGGGCGCTCGTATAATAGCGGCTTCTATGCTGAAGGAGTGGATCAGGCTCTCACGACCGGAGTTCCACACGGTTGGTGTTTTCCCCCTGCTCTTAGGGGTCGCCCTGGGGTTTAAGGCTGTGGGATACCTCACCCTCGTTCCCACGGTTTTGGCCCTTCTCTGCGTGATCCTTGTAATGCTGGCCACGTACTGGTCCGGCGAGGTGTTTGACTACGAGGTGGACGTCCTTTCGGCCCAGATGGAGAGGAACAGGTTTTCCGGGGGAACCCTCGTCCTGCAGGGAGGTGGGATAGACAGGAGAACGGCCTTTGTAGCCGCAAGCGTTGCCTTTGTCCTGGCGGGTGTCCTCGGCCTTTACCTCTCTTTGGGTCTCGGCTACGGACCGGAGCTCTTCGCCGTGGGGGCCCTCGTATCCTTCATGGGGTTCTTCTACACCACACCGCCGTTCCGTTGGGCCTACAGGGGTGTGGGCGAGATTTTCATAGCCATCTCTTACGGGTGGGTTCCCGTGGCCGTGGGATATTACCTGCACACCAGGTCGTGGGATATCCTCCCGATAATCCTGTACGGAACGCCCGTGGCCCTCTCCATCTTTATGGTTATACTTATAAACGAGTTTCCCGACTACCCCGCCGACAGGTTGGTGGGTAAAAGGAACCTTGTGGTGCGGTTGGGAAGGGAGAGGGCGGCGGTTCTCTACGCCCTTGCGGGTTTTCTGTTCACGTTGAGCGTCCTGATCCCCGCCCTGCTCGGATACGGAGCGTTCCTCCCCGCGCTGCCCGCGATCGCCCTCGCCGTGTGGAACGTCTCAGACGTGTTGAGGGGTAGGTGGAGGGACAGGAAAACCCTTGAGAGGCTCTGCGCCAGGACTATTCTCCTGAACGTGGGTACAACCCTCCTGCTGATCCTGGGGGTTGTTCTGTCTTGAGGAGGATCTTCGCAATAGGTGGACTGCCGAGCGTTGAGGCGGCGAGGAAGCTCTTCGGGGTTTTTGTGGGTCTGACGGGTAGGGAGTTTCCAAGGGTGGCCTACCTCGGTACGGCAAGCGGTGATCGGGCGGAAGGGGCTGAGAGGTTTGTGGGGTTGTGTGAGGAGAGCGGCGCGGAGCCGGTGGTCGTACCCCTTTTCAGGAGGACACCCGATCTGAAAGGTGTTCTCTCGGATGTGGACGCCGTCTTCGTGGGTGGCGGAAACACCTTCAGCATGCTGGCCGTGTGGAGGGCTTACGGTCTGGACGGAATACTGAGAGAACTTTACGAGAGGGGTGTGGTCTTGGGAGGTGTCAGTGCGGGGGCGATATGCTGGTTTGAGAAGGCCCTCACGGATTCCTGGGCCGGACGGTTGGAGCTGATAGACGGTTTGGGGTTTTTGAAGGGAGCCTGCGCCCCACATTACATGCTTGAAGGCGAGAGGAGGGTTTACACGCACAGGTTTTTAAAGGAGGGGAGGATGGACTTCGCCTACGCCATAGACGACGGCGCCGCCCTGCTCTTCACGGAGGGCGAGGTTGAAAGGGTTTTCTCCGCCTATGACGGCGCCTGGGCGTACAGGGTCTACAGGGTTTCGGACGCAATAGTAGAAGAACCCATAGGGTCACCCGAAGTAGGGTAAGGCGGCGAAGTACTCCTCCGGGCTTACGGTTTTAAGACGCCCCACCGCGCTTTCCATGGGCATGGCCTTTTCAACGTACCCGTTGTAGGCGGTTATGTATCCGAACATCCCCTCTTCAAAGAGGTGAAAGGCGAAATACCCCATCTGATGGGCCATGAGGCGGTCGTAGGATGAGGGGACACCTCCGCGGAGGACGTAACCTATTTCAACGAACCTCGTTTCCACCTTTAGGAGATCCGAGATGCGCCTCTGAAGGTATATCCCCACGTTCTGTTCCTTCTGTCCGGAGTACCTGACGCCCTCGGCGACGGCCACTATGCTGAAGCTCTTTCCCATCCTCTTCCTGTGCATTATGTATTCGGCTATCTCCTCCTCGCTCAGGGGGTACTCCGGTATGACCATAACGTCCGCACCGGCTGCCATTCCGGCGTAGAGCGTTATCCATCCGGTGTGCCTGCCCATGAGCTGGACGAAAAACACCCTCCTGTGGGATTCGGCCGTGGTGTGCAGGCGGTCTATGAGGGAGGTGGCGACTTCAACGGCCGTCTGAAAGCCTATGCTCTCCGTCCCCCATATGTCGTTGTCTATTGTCTTGGGTATGAATATCACCCTGCCCCATTTCCTCTGAAAGTGATGGGCTATGTGGAGGGACCCGTTCCCACCTATTACGACAAGGGCGTCTACGTTCTGAAGGGTCTCAAGGGCCTTTTCTTCTGCCCTGCGGTCAAAGACGGGGTTGAAGCGGGAGGTCCCAAGAACCGTCCCGCCGAGCGGGAGTATTCCGCTGACGTCCCTCGGCTTCATGACGAGGTATCGGGAGTTCACGACCCCCTCCCAACCGTTCTCAAAGCCCCACACCTCCACCCCACGCCTGAGGGCGAGTTTGACGAAGGACCTTATGGCGGCGTTCAAACCGGGGCAATCACCCCCGGATGTGAGGATACCGACCCTCCTCCGGGACATCGGGTGTGGTTTATTCCTTCTTCTCCAGCTTCTCCTTCACCGGCCTGAGGTACTTCTCTATGTACTGCCTCTTTATACGTGTCAGCTCGCTCTCCGGGAACATGGCGAGGAGCTTCCAGCCTATCTCAAAGGTCTCCTCTATGTTCCGCGGCCTGTTCCCCTGGTTCAACATCTCCCGTTCAAACCTGTCGGCGAAGTAGAGGTAGACACGCTCGTTCTCGTCTATGGCGTCCTCACCCACTATTGAAACGAGACGTCTTACGTCCTTGCCCCTTGAGTAGGCGGCGAAGAGCTGGTCCGCCCAGTTCCTGTGGAACTCCGCCGTCTTGCCCTCCCCTATACCGAGGTTCATCAGACGGCTCAGGGAGGGCAGGGGGTCTATGGGAGGGAACACACCGGAGGCGTGAAGCTCGCGGGAAAGGACGATCTGACCCTCGGTGATGTACCCCGTCAGGTCGGGGATGGGATGGGTTATGTCGTCGTCGGGCATCGTGAGGATGGGGATCTGCGTGACAGAGCCTTTGCGTCCCTTTATACGGCCGGCACGCTCGTATATGGTGGCCAGGTCGGTGTACATGTACCCCGGATAGCCTCGCCTTCCGGGGACCTCCTCACGGGCGGCGGCTATCTCACGGAGGGCCTCCGCATAGTTGGTCATGTCGGTGAGGATCACCAGGACGTGGTAGTCCTTTTCAAAGGCGAAGTACTCGGCCACCGTGAGGGCGAACCTTGGGGTTAAGAGCCTCTCAATTGGGGGGTCGTCGGCGAGGTTTATGAAGGCTATCAGGCGGCTCGCCGCTCCCATCTCCTCAAACTGCTGCTTGAAGAAGGCGTACTCCCTCTGGGTTATTCCCATGGCGGCGAATACCACCAGGAACTGCTCCCCCTCACCACGGACGGTGGCGTTCCTCATTATGAAGGCGGCTATCTCGTTGGCCGGGAGACCGGCGCCGGAGAAGATGGGGAGCTTCTGGCCACGGACGAGGGTGTTGAAGCCGTCTATGGAGGAGATACCCGTCTGTATGAAGTCCGAGGGCTTGTCCCTTGCCACGGGGTTTATGGCCTCACCGATTATGGGGAGGCGTTTTTCGGGGACTATGGGGGGGAGGCCGTCTATAGGCTCACCCCTACCGTTGAAAACCCTGCCGATGAGCTCCTCGGAAACGCCGATACGGACCACGTTGTCCACAAGCCTGATGCGTATGGACTCAGCGTCAAGTCCCAGCGTACCCTCAAGAACCTGTATTACGGCCAGATCCTCCGAAACCTCCAGGACCTGCCCACTCCTCTTCGTGCCGTCCGGAAGTTCTATTTCAACCAAGCTGCCGTAGGGGAGCTCTCTCGCCCTATCAACTATCACAAGGGGCCCTGAGATGTACTTGGCCCCCAGGTACTCTTTGGTTGCGAGTTCCATAAGCGGCTATTATACTGGGGTAGATTTCCCCTTCCGCGGGGCCTTTGGAACGAAATCCCACGTGGTTTAAAAGCGCTTGGTAAAGAGTTTGTAAAGCATGTAGGAGGTTCCGAGGTCCAAGCCCACCTGAACCAACGGCATCACGGTGTAGTAGGCGTGGGCGGTGTTTGGATCGTTTCTGAAGAGGATCAGAGGCGCGGCGGCGGCGTAGTATGCGAGTATAGGCACAACCCCGTACACGAGACCCTCAACAAGGTTGAAATCCTCCTCTTTTATAATCCTGTGGGATATGTAAATCCCCGCAAACGCCCCTCCTATCTGGGCAAGGGAGGAGAGACGGGTAAGAAGCGTGTTTTCCCGACCGTTGCACGTGTAGGCGTCCATAAAAACCGTTCCCGTCCATATGTCCTCTTCCCCGGCCTGCCCCCCACATGTGGCCACGGCAAGACTCCTGACGGGTGCGCTGAAGGCCACAGAACCCTTTACCACGTTTGCTCCCATAAAGATTCCGTCCCCACCCGTGAAGTCCTTCCAGTCCTTGGTCACGTTGAAGGCGAGGAGGGATGCACCAACACCCGCCATGGAGGAAAGCGTGAGGTCAACCTTGGCAAAGGTGATGCCTCTCTCCCAGTTCGCATAAAACGTTCCGAACACCAACCTTTTGAGCTGAAAGTAGTAATAGGGTCCCTGAAAGGTTGCGAAGAGGCTGAGGACGTGTGAGCCTTCAGAGCCGTATCCGCTTGCACCCATAAAGTAGCCGACGGTGTTGCCGGCGGATGTGCCGAACAGCAGAGCCGTGGATGTGATCTTCGGATCGGCCAGCTCGGGGGATTCCGTCCAGGCCACAAGGTTTGAGTATGCCAAAGCGCTCCAAACCAAGCCGTTGAGCGTCCACGAAAACGTCGCCACACCCATGGGTTTCCTTATGGGTCTGTTCAGGGCTATAAAGGATGAGGTACCGAGGACGGCGAGGGGTGTGGTCATACAGCAGCACAACCCCAGGTCAGCGTTTTCCGTCGTAATCCCAACCCAAAAACCCACAAGCGTGGGGTAAACGCAGCATCCGAGGACGCACTGACTGGCCACGAACGTCATCTCGTCCCTATCCCTTTTCGGGGACAGGGTATCACCGCTACCGCCTTCCAAGGTGGCGAACACAATTCCCATCGGCATAGGGTATATGGTACGTCCGAAGCAAGCACCCGTGTAGGGTTTTTGCAACCCAAACCGGTGTTTACGGGCCACTTTTCGGGGCTATAATTCCGTGATGCAGGGGTGGGGAAAGGAGGTTTTGAGTGGTCTTTTTCTCCTAACAGCCGCCGTCTTCGTGATCCTTGAGATGGGCTTGCCTACGAATTTTGAGATGTTTGCCATAGGGATGGGTTTTGTATCCCTGGCCATAATGACGTACATGGGTGTGCCCGTCGTGGTGCAGGTCGTGGTTTTCACCCTTGTCGTGTTCTCAATAGTGGTGATCGCCTACAGGTTTTCAAGGAGGGAGGATGGGCCCCCACCCGAAGCCTTCACACCTGAGGCTTTAAAGGGGAAAACCGCAAGGGTCGTATCGGTTGACGAGAGGGGATACGTGGTGAAGGTGAACGGTGAGGAGTGGAGAGCGGAGAGCGAGGATGTCCTATCCGTGGGGGAGGAGGTTGTGGTTTTGGACGTTGTCGGGGTCAGGTTGAAAGTAAAAAGGAGGTAAAACATGACAGGAGGAATATTCACCATAGTCGTCGCCGTTATCTTTCTGTGGGTGCTTCTCGTCTTCATCACCAGGATGGTGGTGATCGTCAGGCCGTACGAGGCCGCCATAGTGGAGAGGTTCGGAAAATACCAACGCACGCTTTACTCCGGCCTCCACTTCGTCATCCCCATAGTTGACAGGGTCATAAAGGTTGACATGAGGGAGAGGGTGGTGGATGTGCCACCTCAGGAGGTTATCACAAAGGACAACGTCGTCGTGACCGTTGACGGTGTCATATATTACAAGGTCATAAAGGCGGAGGACGTGGTGTACAAGGTCCACAACTTCAGGAATGCCGTTATAAACCTCGCCCAGACGAACCTGAGGAACATAATAGGTGAGCTCACGCTTGACGAAACCCTGACCAGCCGCGAGATAATCAACTCCAAGCTCAGGACGACGCTTGACGAGGCGACGGACGCCTGGGGTGTAAAGGTCACGCGGGTTGAGCTCAAGAGGATAGACCCTCCGCGGGACGTGATGGAGGCTATGCACAAGCAGATGAAAGCGGAGCGCGAAAAGAGGGCGATGATCCTGGAGGCGGAGGGTTATAAGGAGTCCCAGATAAAGAGGGCGGAAGGTGAAAAGCAGGCCCAGATACTCCAGGCCGAAGGTAAGAGGCAGGCCCAGATACTTGAGGCGGAGGGTCAGGCTCAGGCCATACAGCTGGTGGCCGATGCTGAGAAGTACAGGATACTCGCCGTTTTCAACGCCATAAAGGAGGCACAACCCACGGGAGAGGTCATCACCGTTCAATACCTGGAGGCTCTTAAGAAGCTCGCCGAAGGCGAGGCCAACAAGATCTTCTTCCCGGTTGAGCTCTCCAACCTGGTGGCGGGTTTGGGTATGGTCAAGGACGTGATGGAGGCCAAAAAGGGCGACTAAACCTTTCTGTTCTGGAGGGCGTACTTCACCACGCCCTCCAGGTCGTTCAAGCCGTTCTTCAGGGCCTCCTTGGTGAGGTTTACGGCTTCGCTGTCCTTTAATCCGAGGGCGGTGAGGGTTTTCACGGCTTCAAGGAAGACCCGATTTTCATCCGAATCCTCCTCGGGTAGGAGGGTGTCCTTCAAGGCGAACACTATCATCTCGGCCTTTTTCGTACCCAATCCCTTTACCCTCTTGAACACGTTCACGTTTCTGTTCCGGACGGCCTCCGAGATCTCCGATATGCTCAGCTCGGAGAGTATCCTCAAGGCCATAGAGGGACCTATGCCCGGAATCTCAAGGAGCGCCTTGAACACGCTCATGTCCTCCCTCTTCAGGAAGCCGAAGAGTTCAAAGCCGCTCTGTGAGAACACGGTATGGACGTACAGCCAGGTCTCGTCCCCTTCCCTCAGGACGACCGTACGTGGGACTCTCAAGAGGAAGGTTATACCCGCGGGTGTTTCCAGCTCCAATAGGTCGTTTTGCAACCCCACGACCTTGCCCTTCAGCCTGGATATCATCATTTCACAAGGAGGTTTACAGCCGCCAGAGCGTCGGTGACGTGGTCGGGTACATCCACATCAAGCGAGTAGAGGTTCTTGAGGATTTGGGCCACCTGGTGTTTTGATGCCCTCCCATAGCGCGTGGAGGCCATTTTGAGCCTTGAGGGTGAGACCTCCATCACGGGTACCCCCATGTCGGATAGGGTCAGAAGTATAACCCCCCTGACGGCGCCCAAGAGTATGGCCACCTTTGGGTTCCTGTGGTATATCACGGCCTCCATCACCGCCCTTTCCGGTGCGAACTCCTCGCACACCTTTTTGATCCCCTCCCTGATCTTCACAAGGCTCTCCGTCAACTCCCCCTTTGTCCTTATCACCCCCCAC
>JALWZG010000109.1 GCA_027002825.1 Caldifarciminota bacterium | reverse complement strand
GGTCAAGGAGGCCCTGCAGAAGTGGCCCCAGGCCAAGTACGTCCTGCCCGCCGTTGGCTACTCCGAGCAGCAGCTTAAGGACCTTGAGAAGACCATAAACGACACTCCCGCTGATCTGGTCGTAGTGGCCACGCCCATAAACCTCGGCCGCATCCTCAACCTCAACAAGCCGTGGGTCAGGGTCCGGTACGAGCTTCAGGAGATAGGTAAGCCCACCCTTTACGACATCATCCTTGAGAAGTTCGGAAGGAAGTCTTAAGGACGCGGGGCGTCCCCTCAAGGTCCTGCACGTAGCAACGGCCTTCGCGTATGAGGGGGCGCCCCACATAACCCCCTGGCTCACCCAGACCCTGAAGGCCCTGAAAGAGCTGGGGGTGGATGTCCGGGTCCTGACTTCTGCCCATAGGGGGGTGGGGGACGGCCAGTACATGGGTATCCCGGTCTATCGCTTCCGATACTCCCCGGCCTTCCTTGAGAACCTTACCTACGACGTCGCCATATACGAGAGGCTTAGGCTCCAGAAGTGGAGGTATCTTCAGCTGCCCCTCTTCATGTTGGGGGGGCTGTTGAAAGCCGTAAGGGTTGAGAGGGACTTCAGGCCGGATATCGTCCACGTCCACTGGCCCATCCCCAACGCTATATGGGCGTTGCCTTTCGGGGGGAGGAGGGTTTTCACCTTCTACAACACGGAGCTTTCCCTCATGAGGAAGTTGGGCGTGGTGGGGAAGGTGTTCTTGCCCGTTATGCGCGGGGCGGAGGCCATGACGTTCATATCCAACTTCACCCTCACGCAGTTCCTGAACACGGTTGGAGACGTGCCGGCCGAAAAGAGAACGGTTCCGCTACCCGTGGGTTGGACACCCATGGTGGAGGGCGTTTTGAAGGAGAGGGGGAGGGTACTCTTCGTGGGAAGACTGGTGTACTGGAAGGGAGGGGACCTGCTCATAAGGGCGGCATCAATCCTCAAAGGCAGGGGGTACAGAACCAAGGTCGTATTCGTAGGGGATGGCCCGGCAAAGGGGGAGTGGGAGGCCCTGGCCAGAGAATTGGGTGTTGACGCGGAATTTAAGGGATGGTTGCACGGAAGGGAACTGTCGCAGGAGTACGCCCGCGCCTGGGTTCTCGTCCTCCCCTCAAGGTCGGACCCCAAAGTCTGGACGGAAAGTCTGGGTGTGGTCCTCGTTGAGGCCATGATGCACGGCACCCCCGTGATAGCGAGCAGGGTGGGGGGGCCGTTGGACGTTATCGGTGAAGGGGAAGACGGCCTCTTCTTTGAGATGGAGGACTACGGGGATCTGGCGGACAAACTGGAGCGTATACTCAGGGACGAGGGGATGGCGAGGAGGATGGGTGAGATGGGGAGGAAAAAGGCGGAGAGGTACCGTCCTCTATCCGTCGCACGTGAGTACCTGAACGTCTACCTCTCCATCACCTCAAAATGATGCGCCTTACAACTTTACCACCTTCCTCCACGAAGTAAACCCCCCTCTTAACCCTCTCAACCCTCCTGCCCGACACATCATAAACCCTTCCGCCGTGGAGGTACACCGGCCTTTCACGAACGGAGATACCCACGGTGTTCAGGAATATGAAATTCCCCCTACCGTTCTCCCAGTTGCTGACCACGAGATCCGGTGTCCGAGCGTAGGAATACCTCACGATGAGTGTTGAGGACGTCCCAACGGAGTCCCTGGGGACGGACAGATATCCGCTCTCGTACAGCAGAACGTAAGGCACATTTCTCCCGTCAAGGGAGACGGAGAGAACCCTCACAACGGGGAAATTTGAGAGTTTGACCACATGCTCAGGGTTGACCAGGTAAAAGGTGTCCACGCGGGTGGAGGTTGAACTGCCGTCCACATCCGTCAGAACTATATGCTCGCTCACGAGGTCGTACTGGGAGGGGGGTTGCCACGTCCAGACGGGTGAGCGCGCGAGGACGCCACCGAGGTTTTCAAACAACATCAGGGGATCCCACCACCCCCCACCGACCAGGTCGTTGTCCCCGTCGCCGTCAACATCCGCCAAGGCCACGGCCGAGTGGTAATCACCGGGATCGTAGGAGACCCAGGAGGGTGAGGTTTCCAAACCCCCACCCGTGTTCAGGTAGACCTCAAATCGGCTGTTTGAGGGGGAGAACTGAAACGTGTTCGCCACCACCACATCCTCCCATCCGTCCCCGTTTATGTCCCCCACGGCTATCCGGTTGGCAAACCCGACGCTATCACTCTCCCAGACCGGTAGGGTGTCCAAGTGGCCCCCGAGGTTCAGGTAAAGGCGGTGTCTCCCCGGCGAAAGCCCCAAGAAGAGGTCAAGGTCCCCGTCTTTGTCCACGTCAAAGAACTTCGCGCCGAGGGAGTACACGGAGTCTTTGGTTTCCCAGACGGGCCCCACAAGCGTGTTTCCGTCCGACACGTAAAGTCGGGCCCTTTCGGGATCGGAGGAGTAATCGTTCCCACACGAAAACAGGAAGTCGGCGAGACCGTCCCCGTTCACATCGCCGGTAGCCACACCGAAACACCTCCCGCTGTCCGAAACCCACGCGGGGGTTGGGGAGAAGCCTGTTCCCGTGTTTACGTAAAGGGTGTTCACCTGTCTGTTCCATCCCGCATAATACCCGCTGAAGCCGGCCACGGCCAGGTCCATATCGCCGTCCCCGTCAACATCCCCCAAGGCGAGGTGTCCGTGGTACATGGAGACAGAGGAGGACCATGAGGGAGAGGTGAAGGGCAGGCCGGAGGTTCCGCCGTAAAGCTCAACCCTCTGCGTGGCCATATCGTTCCCGTTGGATACCACAACGTCCAAGTACCCGTCCCCATCCACGTCCCAGACCCCCAAACCCGTGGAATAATTCCCCGCCTGGGATTCCCATGAGGGTGAAGGCGGATACTGCAGTATAAGTCCCAGAAGGAGCATTCCGTTATTCTACGGCAAACCCGCTGTGGAAAAAGGGCGGGAACAGCTGTAAAATACAGGGCGGTGTTGGGTTTTCTGTTGGGCGTGGTTTTGGAGGTGGACTTCAAAGGGGGTGGTGTGTTTGACGTTCCGGGTGCGCCGATCGGAAGGTATAGGCTCTTTGAGTACGTCCTCTCCCCCGGAGAGGTGTTGAAGGTGAGGGTTTTGGGCTTCAAGAGGAGAAAGG
>JALWZG010000108.1 GCA_027002825.1 Caldifarciminota bacterium | reverse complement strand
TCCTCTCCCTAAACCACGTCATACTGCGGGGTGGTGTAGGATACGTGGTCTACAGGAACAGGATAAGTGAGAGGTTCTTTGACGTTTACCCCTTTCTGCAGGCCGGGTACGGGAGGATAAACGTCTCCTTCCGGGATAAGGAGAGGAGGGACTTCCGAGGTGCCGTATCATCCCCAGGTCTGGGAAGCACCCTCCACAGGGGGACCTATACCCTTGGCTTGGGGCTGGGAGCCTCGTTTGACTTCGGTTTCACCCTCGGAATCTCGCTGGGATACGATCACCCCGTTTACGTTGAAGACTGGTTTTACGGATCTGAGAGGTTGGAGGGCGGTCCGCGGGTTCTACCGTACGGCTTTTACATGAACTTTCAGGTTGGATATGCCAGGGATTGGACGGAGCGGTAGACTACTTCCGAGGGAGAAGGCCCTGAAGTTCGGTGTGTCCTCTCTTGAGGATGAGGAGCTTTTGGCCCTCATACTCTCGGTCGGAAACAGCAAGCGGGATGTCTTCAAGCTGGCAAGGGGCATACTTGAGCGTTTCACCTTGAGGGAGCTCTCCAACCTGCCCCTTAAGGCCTTTATGGGTATAGACGGTGTTGGACCGGCGAAGGCCGTACGTTTGGCGGCGGCCTTTGAAATAGGAAGGAGGCTGTACTCCGTCTCGGAGGACGTCTTAAACAACGAACATCTGAGGGAGCATCTGAGGAGGTTGTCCCTGAGCCGTAGGGAAACGCTTATACTCCTGATGTACGATGCTTCCGGGAGGTTTCTGGGAAAGGAGGTAATAGCCATAGGTTCCATGAACGTGGCCTACGTCCACCCGCGTGAGGTGTTCGATCCCCTTTTCAAATCCTCCGCCCACAGGTTTATAGTCGCCCACAACCATCCAAGCGGCAACCCCGACCCCTCCCCCGAGGACAGGGAGCTTTCAAGGAAGTTGAGCAGCCTCGCGGAGGACCTCGGTTTTGACCTGATGGAGAGTTTCGTGGTGTCCGGAAAAAGGGCGTTTGGAATACTGACAGGAGCCGTCCTGGAGATTTGAGGGGTATCCTCTCTTCCTTTTATTACGCCTTTCCCTCGCTGCGCGCCCTGATGTTCCTTGTGCCTCCCCTTTACGGCTTTAGGAGAAAGGCCGCCTTCAAGCTCCTTCAAATAGTCATGGGGTTGAGGCCACGGACACTCCTTGAGGTCGGCTTTTCGGACGCCTTCCTCACCAAACGCCTCGCCCTCGCCCTTCCCCACACCCGTATAACGGCCATAGATACGTCCGAGAAGGCGGTTGTGAAGGCACGGAGGTTATCCCTGCCCAACGTCGTTTTTTTAAAGGACGATTTCTTCAACCACAGGGGGTACTACGATGTGGTGGTGAGTATGCACGTCTTCGTCCTCTTCAACCACAGGGAGGCCTTGAAGAAGTTGAGGACCCTCGCCCCACTCCACGTGATAACCCTAACGGGTGTTTCCCCTTTCACCAGGCTACACCGACCCTTCCACCTTTTCATGACTGGTATGGACGTAGGCATAGTGGAGCCGCGGGATTACACCCGTATCGCCGCACAGGAGGGGTTTAACGCCGAGATCCATCCCCTGGATCCGTTGGAGAGGAGCTATGCAGTTGTCCTCACTCCGAGAGTTCCAGCTCCCTCACCCTCCTCATGAGTTCGTCGCTGAACCCCGCAAACTCATGCTCGGCATCCCTGTAGGCCTTCATCGTAAAGTAGAGACTCAGTACTGCGGCCTTTATTATGTAGGACACGACCGCAACGGCGTCTTCCTTCGGGAGATTTTGGACGATCCTGGCCGTCAGGCTGGAGAGGAGGGTGGCCAGTATGAGGAAGTTTTTACCCTCGTCAAGGCCTTTCCTGATCCTCTCCTTTCCCCTCTCGTAGGCGCCCTGCCAGAACTTTTCAACCGTTCCCTCCAGCAGGGATGTGTAAAAGCTTTCAAGGATGGGCCTTATGCCCTCGGCGTCGGAAACCGACGAGAAAATCTCGCTCAAAACCTCATCCTTCCACGAGATGAGCCTCTCGCGGTACCTGTCCATCACATGTCTGTTCTCCGAGAGCGATATGAGGTCCTTCATTTCCGAGATGTGTTTATCCCGAAACATATCCACCTCCCTTTTACAGCTTCCTTTCCATCTCTTCCTTCACCTTTGAGATGGTGTTGCGTGCGAGGAGGCGGACAAGACCCACGTTCGTTTCGGCCGAGGTTAGGATGGTCAGGAATATCTCTCCGTTTACGGGGAAGATGAAGAGCTTACCCCTTTCCATGGCGTGTTCGGTGTACTCCGGATTCCCAAGTGAGGATATGTGTGCCACCCTTTTACCAACCGAGAAAAGCATCGCCGAAAGCGCGGATATCCTATCAACAACGTTTGGATTGAACCTGCTTTCAAAGGCAACCGGTAAACCGTCGGCGGTGACGAAGACCACCGCCTCAGCATCCTCAATCTCCTTTATTATCTTTGAGGCCTCGGACAAAAAAACGTCTTCAAGTTTCTTTATACCGTCTCTGGTGTCGCTTTTCATAGCACCCAAATATTATAGACCTGAAAGGTGCGGTAAGGCATCCCCCGTCAAACACACGTTTTCATCCCCCCTAAAATAGGGGTGTGTTATGAGGGTGGTGTACATCGCCGTGGGTGGGAACGAGGGTGAGAGGTTTCAGAACTTAGTAAGGGGTATAAACCTGATAGGACTCAGGTACCCCGTGGAGGCCGTATCCTCGGTTTATCTGACGGAGGCCTGGGGGTTTGAGGGGAGGGACTTCCTGAACGCCGTCCTCCTGGTACGCTCATCCGAGAACCCATTTGCCATGTTGCACTACTTAAAACACGTGGAGCGGAGGTTGGGGAGGAAGACGCTCCCGCGCAAGGGATACTCACCCAGACCTTTTGACGCGGATATACTCCTTTACGAGGGGCTTAGGGTTAGGTCGCCCGAGCTTACCGTTCCCCATCCGAAAATGCACCTGAGGGATTTTGTGAACGTCCCGCTGAAGGAGCTCTTTGAAGCCGGATACCCAACCCTGGGATACTCTCCCAACACGAGGGGGGATATGAGGATCGTGAGGGTGATAGAAAGGGAGGCGTTGTTCAAGATGGTAGGCCGGGGGTGATCACCAACCTCCCCCACCACCTCCCCC
>JALWZG010000107.1 GCA_027002825.1 Caldifarciminota bacterium | reverse complement strand
CCCCAACCCCCTCCCCCATCCCATCCGCTCTATTTCCTAAAGGTGAAATCCCTCGCAAGACCCGTGATGACACGGATAAGACCGGGGCCGCACAGGGGTTTGGGTGTGGATTTCTACGCCAGGGCCACATCCCCTATACGCCGATATTCCGACGTTTTAAACCAACACCAGGTTTTGGCCACCTTAAAGCTCTTAAAACCCCTGACGGCCGAGGATTTAACCTACAGGATGCAGCTCGCCCTCTCCGGGGAGTTGAAGAGGCATAACGCTCAGAGGGAGAGGAACACATTCCTTCTGCTGCACTACCTTAAGGAGAAATCCCTCGTGTACGGAATAGCCTCGGCCAAAAAGAGGGTTTTCGTCCCCGAGATCATGATGGAGGTGAAAAGCAGAAATCCGCTTGAATACGGGAAAACCTACAAGATGAGGGTGGTCAGGGTTCTCTTTGGCAGCAAAACGGCCGTTTTGGAAAGGGTGTGAGATATAACGTGCAGACCGCCCGTAAAATCCCGCCTATGGCCGTTCCGAAAGAGGTGAAGGAGGAGGTTGAGCGACTGCGGGAGCTCATACGCAAGTACGACTACTACTACTACGTCTTAAACAACCCGTTGGTCTCCGATGCCGAGTACGACGAGCTGAAGCGCCGCCTGATGGAGTTAGAGCAGAGGTACCCGGAGTTGATAACGCCCGACTCGCCGACGCAGAGGGTGGGGGCGCGGCCGAGAAGGGAGTTCCCCCAGGCGAGGCACAGCATCCCCATGCTCTCCTTGGACGACGCCCGCAGCGAGCAGGAGATAGCCGAGAGACTCCGGCGGATAAGGGAACTGGCCGGTGGGGAGGTGGAGTTCTGCGTTGAGCCGAAGTTTGACGGCACCTCCCTTGAGCTGGTTTATGAGAAGGGGGTTCTGGTGAGGGCGATAACCCGTGGGGACGGCCATACTGGGGAGGACGTCACGCCCAACGCCCGGACGATAAGGACTCTCCCTTTAAGGCTCTTTGAGGACATCTCCATAGAGATCCGGGGCGAGGTGGTGATGCCGAAGAAGGCCTTTCAGGAGTTGAACAAAAGGCTGATAGAGGAGGGACAGAGGCCCTTCGCCAACCCTCGGAACGCCGCAGCAGGTTCTCTGATGCAGCTGGACCCCCGCATAACCGCCCAGAGACCCCTTGACTTCATCGTCTGGGGCTTCGGGAGGAGCGAGATAGAGTTTAAGAAGCAGTCGGAGTTCCTGAAAAAGGCCAAAGAGTTGGGCTTTAAGGCCCCGGACCCGTTCACAGCTATAGACGACGAGGAGATAATCCGCCACTACAGGGAGTGGGAGGCGAAGAGGGACTCCTACGACTACGAGTTGGACGGCCTCGTTGTTAAGGTGAACGACATATCCCTCTGGGACAGGCTCGGATACACGGCGAGGGCGCCGAGGTGGGCCTTCGCCGCCAAGTTCAAGCCGAGGGAGAGGACAACGAGGCTCCTGAACGTCGTATGGCAGGTGGGGAGGACGGGGATAATCACCCCGGTGGCCGAGCTTCAGCCGGTTGAGATAGGTGGAGTAATCGTCTCAAGGGCCACCCTCCACAACGTTGAGATACTCAAGAAACTCGGCGTGATGATAGGGGACTGGGTGGTGGTCTCAAGGGCCGGGGACGTGATACCCCAGATAATAAAGCCCATTCCGGAGAGGAGGACGGGGAAGGAGAGGCCCGTACCCATACCTGACAGGTGTCCGGTGTGCGGCGGTGAGGTGGTTCAGGAAGGCCCCTACCTCAAGTGCGTAAACGCCTCATGCCCCGCCCGTCTGGTCGCCAGCATCAAGCACCTCGCCAGCAGGGACGCCTTTGACATTGAGGGACTCGGAGACAAGACCGCCCGCCTCCTTGTTGAAAAGGGACTGGTGAAGGACCTCGCCGACGTCTTCAAGCTAACTAAGGAGGACCTCCTGAAGCTCCCCGGCTTCGCCGAGGTTTCGGCCGAGCAGCTCTACCTGGCCATCCAGAGGGCTAAGAAGGCGGCTTACCACCGCTTCATCTACGCCCTCGGAATCCCATCGGTGGGACAGGCGACGGCCAAACTCCTCGCCCAACACTTCCCCCGCCTTGAGGACCTGATGAGGGCCACCAAGGAGGACCTGATGAAGATCAAGGGGATAGGACCGGAGACGGCCAACGCCATAGTCAAGTACTTCTCCGATGAGCATAACCGCCGGACCATCCAGAAGATGTTTGAGTACGGGGTTGAGATCCTCTACGAGGACGAGAGCAGAGGCCCCCTCGCCGGCAAGATATTCGTCTTCACGGGGGAGTTGGACTGCTGTCCGAGGAGCAAGGCCAAGAAGATGGTTGAGGAGTTGGGTGGGAGCGTCGCCAACAGCGTATCCCGGAAGATAACCTACCTCGTCGTAGGCAAGAACCCCGGCTCCAAGCTCCAGAAGGCCCGGAGGTACGGCATCCCCACCCTGAGCGAGGAGGAGTTCCTGAAGATGCTTGAGGAGGTAAAAAACCGATAAGACCATGGAGTTCATAGAGATAGACAACGTTCCGACGGGTTTTTCACCGTGCGCCCCCGTCTACAAGAGGGTGGGGGGTATTTCCGTAGGGCGGCAGGCCTTTTACAGCCCGAACAGGATCTACAGGACGGTGAACCTTGAATACTACAAACTAAGGGCGGAGGGGAGGGAAGCGAGGGGTGTGGCCTTCGTATCAAGGGGTGAGCCTACACTTGACATAAACCTCGGAAGGAGTGCAAGGGTTTTGAAGAGCGCCGGTTTTAAAGTATCCGTTGTAACGGATGGGTGCATGCTCTGGAGAGAAGATGTGGTGAAAGACCTTATGGAATTCCACAAGGTCATACTTTCTCTTGATGCCGTTGACGAGGAGGACTGGAAAAGGATCTTGAGACCGCACCCCCTTCTGGACTACAACAGGGTTTTCAGGGGTATAGAGGGGTTTTCCTCAACCTTCGGTGGTGATCTGATCATCAGGATACACCTGATAGACGGGGTTGATTACACGGGGAAGGCGGAACGGTTTCTCAGGGTTTTGGATGTTCTATCCCCAAAAGGGGTTGAAGTACTCCCGGTTTCACCCGTCAACCCACGGGATTTCCTGCGCCTTCTCAAAGGGATGTACAAGGTCAGTCTCCTGACACACACCGACCCCCCTTAGTTCACATATCCATGACGATCCAAAAGCTCCACCCCCTCCCCTCCC
>JALWZG010000106.1 GCA_027002825.1 Caldifarciminota bacterium | reverse complement strand
CCTCGTGGGTGGAGAGGTCGTCGCTCAACTTCGTGATGAAGGCGTCGTAGTTGTTCGGGCTTCCGTGAATTATCCTGCTGACGGAAAAGTTCGTGGCATCCCCCGTCCATCCCACCACGTAAACGTACCCGGTGTTATCAACGGCAAGTCCGAAGGCCTCGTCCCACTGATCTGACATTATTATCGCCGTTGATATGTGCGTCGTCAGATCCGGACTGAGCTTCACGACGAAGGCGTCCTGATACCCGCTGAAGCTCCCGAAGACGTTCCTGCTTTCGGAGAAATCGGGGTAGTTGAGGGTATACCCGGCTAAGAAAACGTTTCCGTTGTTGTCAACGGCCACGGCGTTGGCGACATCTCCCATGCTTGAGGCGACAATAGCGGTGGCAACCGGGTCAATAACGAGCGTGTGCTTTCTGTCCCAGCTCTTAACGATAAACCTTACACCTTTGCCTTTAACCTCCGCTTTTACGTTTATCTCCTCTGCGCCCTGATACGCCTTCAGCTCGCTTACCTTGACAAGATCCTTCCCATCCTTAACGATGTAAAGGCCATCTTCTTTTTGAACCACACGACCATCGGTCTCAACCCTTATCCGGCTCGGATCTCCTCCGGGATGCACTACAAACTGAAACTCTACCACACCCCTGCCATCTGCCGTGAGTATGGCGTCTACCCTCGGATATACCTCCTTCAAAACGACCCGCCTGTACGTAGGCACGTTGCTTATGGCCTTGTTCCGACCGAAGTAAAAAATCCTCGTCCTAAGCGGCATGTCTCCGGTTATAAACCTCGGTTTTGACCCAAAAGATACCTTTACGCCGTTGATGTAAACCGTCCCGTCCCTCAGGACGTAAACAACAGAAGGGTGCATGCTGTAGAAGACGACTTCGTTGGAAAGCTGGCCGGCGTTCTGGACAAACGACATGTTCAGACCCTTGCCGTAGGTCTCAAGGGTCTGCTCACCCGCGGAAAAGGCGAGGACCCACATCATCAGCCGGATTATATAGCCGAAAAACGGTAAAATGTGTACGCGTTGCAGAACAAAAATCGCCTGGGATGTTTTCCGGACTTACGGCGGGAATTACCGACCCCACCCCTTCATCCCCGAAGCGGTCGTACAATTCAAACTAACCCGCCATCTCAAACTCCTTTATGTTGGGGGCCTCAGGGTCAAGCCAGTATATGGCATCGTAGGGGCATACCTCCACGCAAAGACCGCACCCTATGCAGGAGAGTTCGTCTATTTTTGCTTTGCCGTTTTCGGAGTATATAGAGGGGCATCCCACCTGCAAGCACAACCTGCAGAACGTGCATTTCTCCGGGTCTACCTGAACACCGACGAACTCCGGAAGGTGCTTTTTTACCTCCTTTTTCAGAACGCAGGGCTTGTTCGTCACCACGACCGAGAGCTCATCCCTCTCCACCTCGCGCCTTATGACCTTTTCCGTGTTCTCAAGGTCGTAGGGGTCAACCGTATAAACGTGCTTTACACCTGAGGCCTTTGCTATCTCCTGTATTGATACGCTCTGGGCGAGCTCCCCATCAAGTTTGTAGTTCACACCTGGGTGGTCCTGATGTCCCGTCATGGCCGTAGTTGAGTTGTCCAGGACTATTACGGTGATGTTGTGGCCGTTGTGTACGGCGTCCAAAAGGCCGGGTATTCCGCTGTGGAAGAAGGTGGAGTCCCCTATTACCGCGACTATGGGTCTTTTTCTCTTTTCGGGTTGGGCGTACCTGCTTCCGAGTGCCAGGGACATCCCTATGGCCGTTCCTATGCTTGAACCCATCTCAACCGTGGATTCCATGGTGTTTATGGGGGGTAGGGCGCCGAGTGTGTAGCAACCTATGTCCCCCATGACGCTGGCCCGGAGTTTTTTCAGTATCCAGAATATGGGTGTGTGGGGACATCCGGAACACATTGCGGGAAACCTCGGCGCAGCCTCGGGTACGTCGTATTCCACTTCCTCAACCTCAAGGCCCAGGACGTCCTTTAGGGCTGTTTTCAGCCTGTAGGGGTTCAGCTCCCCATCCCTCGGAACGTAATCCTTGCCTATAACGTCTATACCAAGCGCCCTTATCTGCTCCTCAAGGAAAGGTTCAAGCTCTTCCACGACGACCACCCTTTCCACCTGAGATGCAAACTCCTTTATGAGTTTCTCGGGCAGGGGGAAGGTCATGGTCAGCTTCAGGAAGGACGCCTCCGGAAAGACCTCCCTGGCGTAGGCGTAGGCCACACCCGAAGAGATGATGCCTATTTTCCTGTCCCCGTACTCAACCCTGTTGAAGGAGAACGTCTCGGAGAATTCCTTCAGCCTCTCCAACCTCTCAAGGACCCATTTCCTGCGTCTGCGAGCGTTGACGGGAAGGAGGACCCTCGCCTGTATGTCGGGTTTGTACCCCTTCAGGGGGACTTCCTCCCTCTCAGCGAGCTCTACGACCCCCACTGTGTGGTTCACCCGCATGGTGGTCCTGAAGAGGACAGGGGTCTGGAACTCCTCCGATATATCGTACGCAACCTTTATCAGCTCCTTTGCCTCGGCGGGGTCGGAAGGCTCCAGGAGTGGCACAAGGGCGAACTTTGCATAGTAGCGGTTATCCTGCTCGTTCTGGGAGGAGTACATGTTGGGGTCGTCGGCGCTGAGGACTACGAGGCCACCCCACGCCCCGACGAGGGAGGAGTTTACAAAGGGATCGGCCGCTACGTTCAGACCAACGTGTTTCATGGTGACTAGGACCCTCGCACCGGCGAAACTCGCCCCAAGGGCCACCTCGTATGCCACCTTTTCATTCGGACTCCACTGTGCCCTTATGTCCTCCTTGAACCGCTTGCCTATGGTCTCCAAAACCTCCGTGCTGGGCGTCCCCGGATAACCCACGGCAACCCTCACACCCGCCTCCCACGCCCCGCGGGCTATGGCCTCGTTTCCGAGGAGAAGGGCCTTTTTCATATCCTGCATTATAAGGGTGTGATGTGGCGGCACTACCTCACGACGGATCTCATGAACACCCTGTCTCCGACCCTCAACCTCAGGAGATAAACACCCCTCCTCAGGTGAAGGGGTAGGTTGTACGTGCCGGGAAGCAGATAACCGACGGAAACCGCTTTCACCCTCCTGCCGTCGGGGGTGTAAACGTCGTATCCCACGTAGGCCGGGACGGAGAGCCTTACGGTTATACCTTCACCGGTTATGAACACATCCTCTTCGGCTGTTTCCGGGTTGTACTCCTCAACTCCGACGAGACACTGGGGTCGCGCTTTGATCACGAGACCGTCAACGTCCCACGGATAACCGTATATGGCCGAGGGCTGCGGATAGGTTGAAAGGGTTGTGGTGTCAAAGCCAATTAGGAAGCCGGCTGTGTAGATATCGCTCCCTCTGACCTTTATGGAATAGACGTCCTCGCTTCCCGCACCGGTTATTACGGATTTGCCTATGCAGGTGGAGAGGTCCGATGTGATCCCTATCACCAAGTTGTCCCGAGGGCCTCCTCCGGATGCGTAGTCGCACGCCGCACACTCACCCCCTCCCCAGCTCGCCGGATCCGTGACGCTCATGAAGACGAAACCCGTATCCCCGCGGAGTGTAAAGCTCCTGTATTTGACGTTGACGCTGTCCGGAGATGCTATCACGGTGGTGGCTATGTGGGTTAGGAGATCCGAGGACGTACGCGTCAAGAAGACGTCTTTACTTCCGGGAGTTCCCCAGATGGTGCGGCTCAGGGACAGATTTGTGGGATCATAGGTCAGACCCGCGGCGATGAGGTTCCCGGAGGGGTCTATTTCTCCTTTAAATGTCGCATCGTCGGCCACTCCTGCTATTATGACGGTGGCCATGTGGGTGTTCAGGTCTAAGCTGAGCTTGCTCACGTAGGCATCCCATCCACCGGAGATCCCCCACACCGTGCGGAAGGGCGCAAAGTCCGAGGAGCTCGTCGCCCCCAGGATATAAACCCCACTTCCATACGTGGTTATGCCGTAGGCAACATCATTTGATGATCCGCCTATGATGGCGGTTGCCATATGGGTGGACAGATCGTGGCTTAAACGGGTTACGAACACGTCTATAAGTCCGGGTGATCCATGGATCACCCTCGCGGGGGCAAAGTTGGACGAGTTGTAGGTGTATCCCGTGATGTATATGGACCCATCGGACGCCATCGCCATGGCACGTAGGATGTCGTGATCAGATCCCGTGATCACCACCGTTGATATGTGGGTCATGAGGGAGGTGTCCAAGCGGGTGATGGCCGTGTTAAAGTCCCATCCGGAGTACGTGCCGAAGACCGTGCGCAGGGGAGCGTAATCCGGCGAATTCGTGGAAACACCCACATAGAGCGTGCCATCGCCTCCGAGGAGTATCTGCCATCCGTAATCCCTGTGGCTCCCGGATATTATGACGTTGGCGATGAGGGTTGTGAGATTCGGGGAAAGTTTGCTGACAAAGACCGACATGGAGTCAAATATGGCAGTGCCGAAGAGACGGTCGTATCCGCCGGCAAAGTTGATGTAATCCGTCGTAAATCCCACGGCGTACACGTTCCCGTAATCATCAATTTCCACGTCCGTGAGCTTTTCGTAGGATGGACCGGCGAGTATTACGGTGGGGTCTATAACGAGGGGTAGGGAGGGATCATATCCTGCGAGCTTGAAGCCAAAGGTGTTGTCGCCGAGGTCGGTAAAGGATACGCCTATCTCCTTTGACCCTTGAAAGGCTCTCGGCTTTTCTATCCGGAGTACCTCCTTTCCACCTACCTCAACCCTCACCCCATCATCCCAAACTTCAACGTCCCCTCCCTCAACCCTTAGGGCTATCCTCCCCACATCACCTCCGGGCTTTACGTAGAAGTAATACTCCAGCTTGCCGTTTTCTACGCCGTTTAGAACGAAGTCAACACCTTTGTGTATTTCCTTGAAGCGCACGCTCCTGTACGTGGGTATGCCGGATACCCTCTTTCTGGGACCGAAATAGGCGAATCTGCCCTCACGGTTCTCGGCGGTTATAAAGCGGGGTGGGGTGTCTGAGAGGCGTAGGGTTATCCCTCCTATCTTTATCGCACCGTCCTTGAGGATGCGCAGATAGGCGTTGGTGGATGCGAAGAGGACGTCCGGTGGCAGAAGGCTCTGGTTATGGAAGAAAAGGGTGGCCGAGCGCACGGGTATGCTCTCCTTCCAAACCTCCCCCATCTGGAGTTCAGGGGGATTCTCCGGATCTTCAAGAAGTGCATGGACCAAAAACGTCAAAACCATATCCTTACCTCCTTTTTCACCATACCGGTCTTCCCTCCGGATCTATCTTGAAGAGGAAAAAGTAATCCGTGCTGTCCATACCACAGGCCCCAACGATAACTATGTTTCCATCCGACGTCCTTATAAAATTGTAGGTACGATGTGTGGCCGCCCAGAAATAGTTGCGGGCCTTTATCACGTTCCCGTTCCCGTCTATCTTCACCATACCTATAACATCTCCACCCAAGGTGTTGTTCCCGAAAAGCATATACGTGTTATCCGAGGCCTTGACTATGCTGAAGTTATACCCTCCAAACCTCTCAAGCGAATCCCCAGGCGAGTAATAATCCTTCATCCACCTTATGTTCCCGTTCGTATCAACCCTTACAACGGTGGGCGTTATACAGCCGCACCTCTCGTTGCTGTTCTCCACCGCCACGAGAATATCCCCGTTTTCCGCCACCTCAACGCTGCGAACCGATAACAAAACCCTCCCATCCGCAAAGGGAAGTTCCACCTTCCTAACCCAAACCGTATCACCAAGCGTATCAACCTTGAAAAGCAACACTCCGTCCTTTCTGTCCCCAGCTATCACATACCCATCCCCCACATCCTTAACAGCCCCAGGAAGGGCGTCTATACCAGAACACGCCATCCATCCCTCCACCCTGTCCTCAAAAACCTGCCTCAGGCACAAACCCTCATCACTCTCCCAAAGCACCAAAAACGACCTACTCCTCTTATCGTAGAGCATAACGTCGTTCTCATCAACTATCTCCCTGTTGTACCCCAGATCTATCGTCCTCTCAATTTTGCCCTTGGAAAGGGAAAATATGTGAATCCCAAACCTGTTCTTCACCGCAACCCTCTCGTTGTCAAGGGCCACTATGTTCGTCCCCCTGGCCCTGTGCGGTATGTAATGCACGGCAAGGGATTCTCCAGAGGGACTCACCAACACTATCACTGTGTTCATCTTGTCCCCTGCAAAGTCGCTCACGCCGGTCGCCGCATACCTGCCGTCAGGCATCTCAACTACGTCATGCCCCTCCCACCACTCACCCGGACGGGCAAACAACCTGACGTGTTTTAAATCCACATATCCCGGATAATCGCTCAGATCCTTCTTCCTACAGCCTAAAAGGAGGGCAATCGCAAGTGTAGAGAACAAAAAGGTGTACGTCCATCTCATCGCACGACCTTATAAACTCTCGCCCCTACCTTTACGAAATACACGCCGCGTCCCAGCCCGTTAAGGGGAACGAGGTGATCTCTGAAGCGCCCACCCTTCACCTTGTATCCGGCTACGTTGTATATGGTATAGGCGCCCTCTCTCTGCTCTACCCGCAGGTTATCCCTGTGTATGGGCGCCTTTCCACCATCCCCCGGTGGAGTTCTTTCTTCCCCTTTTGGATACTTGCCGGTCAGCACATCAACAACCCTGTCCATATCCTTACTTTTGACGACCAAAACGGTGGCAATGGCCGAACGGGGAGATACATGGTAGTTTTCAAGGGGTACTCTTGCCGCGTAGACGAAAAGCTTGTATACGCCCTCTTGTGGAAGAGAGGTCGTGGCATATGCCGTATCACCGTACCTTACGAAATTGACTGGATAAACGGTGGGTGGGGTGGTGGACGTGTTTATAAACACTGCCCCTATGGTATCAAAGCCGTTGCCGTTATAGTGTGCCTTAATATAGATGAGCTCGTTTGTAAGATATGTGTTTTTGTTCAACTTGACATATAGGGGATCACCGTCGGCGACGATGACGAACAGCGGTTTGAAGGTTGTACTTTCCAGTTCCACTCCAGCATTTGCCATCTTCATATTAAGGCGGGGCTTGTAAGGGAAGACGGTGTACAGATTGCCACCGTTCAAGCGGTGTGAGCCTTCCACATACGCATCTTTGAAGGTTATGGACTCGGAGCTCCATACGAGTATGGAATCCTCCCCCGGAGCCAGCTCAACGTCAATCCTGTTGGAATTCACGGCCGTTATAAAAGCGCGGCTGTATATGACCACTGGATTGTTATCGGGTATGGACCTCGGCGCTGAAAACGGCACCGGACCCTCAGCCAGGGATGCGACGTGCAAAAACGAACCCAACACTCTCACCCTGTCCTCTACCTTTTGGTATATATCACGCGATTCCACACTCTGCGTGTGATCCTTCTCCCATTCCCTCGGATTCCCTTCGCACAGGGGAGAGTAAGATGTGGGTTGTTTGGAAAAGATGTACGTTGCCGAGGCGTTGTCAACCCATCTCCTCCTCGTGCTGTAAAAAGGCACCGCTCCGTCATTACAACCCGCCCAAGAAACGTACCTCATAAGAATACATCCGGCCTGATTGGTGCCGCTGAAAGGGCCACACTTCCACTCAGGCGTCCATCCTATCCCCACATCAAACTTAAGAGGATAACGGTTTATGCTGTCTTTTAAACGGAAAGTATTCCTCCAGTTGGTTATGGCCGACTCCGTTAGGATATACATATCCGAGGGGAAAGCCGTACAGAGCAGGAGCTTTAACGCGCTAACCGCACCAACACAGATAAGGTAGAGAGCGATATCCTCGTTTATCAAGGGAGAACACAGGAGCGCTGCTCCCACCCGATCCTCGCATATACCAACCCCCATATCGGCCAGTGGAGTTCCGTAAAAAGGGGTTCCAATAGTCACAACTCCGTCAAGATAGCGGTTTCCCCTGATATAGATGGCATCCTCCACCTCAAGGCCAGCCCTTGAATGGGCAACGGCGATTATCTTGTTGTTCCATCCCGGATACCTGCGGGCAAGAAAAGCGTGCAGGGTATCTATAAGCTCATCCAATTGCCTACCGTTGGGCGAGAACATATCACCCGCAGCTTCTGGAGGTGCATCCAGATTGTGCGGAAAGAGGTTGACCGCGGCAACCCGGAATTTATCTTGGGCAAACCAATTTCCGAACGTGTGATCCCACCTGCTGCACTGCGCTCCCATGCCATGTATGAGGAGGACAACGGGCAGTGTTCTGATAGGATAGTTTGGTTCTCTGAAGTACAGGCCTATCTTGTAGGAGTTCCCCGAATGGCCGACCACCTTTTCGTATACGACCTCGTCAAGACACAGCGGCCTGCTACCCGAGGAGTTGCCCCCTCCACCGCCACCACCACCACCACTTCCACCTCCGCTTCCTTCTCCTATCAGGCAGTTATCGTCAATGACAACGGCGATTTTGAAAGTGTCGGGTGTGACCATCAGCGGACCTTCCAAGGGGTCATCCAAAAGGGGGCCGCATACCAACTCGTTCGTTATGCGATAGTTGGAGGTATCTTCCGGTGATAGGAGAATGGCGCAGTCCTCCCCCTCGGGGCATCTGCAGTCGGACTCACCAAAGGTGCAAAGATATTTGTAATGCACTACCCCCCCTCTCAACTTCTTTTATAAACAGGTTTAGACCATTAAGAGATGAAGTCACCCAAAGGAGGGCCATAAGGTGATTATTATAAAGTAGGGACCCATGTGGGGTGCGAATCTGTGTAAATTGAACCCCATACCCGCCCAATCCTCCGTTAAACCTTATGAGATCGTCAACCCCACCGTCCAGCCGTGGAGTTTAAAACACCTAACGGTTCCCATTTCCCATTATCCGGCTAACCACCCTGTACAGCTCCCGGTTTCGCCTGTCCACGACCAAGACTCCCCTCCTGGTCAATCTGAAAAATTTCCCTATCTCAAGTATCTTCCATAGAGTCTGGAAGTTGTGGTCATAGCCTTCGGCGATCTCCTCGGGGTCCTCGGGATTTCCCTTTAGAGCAAATATTTTAGTACGACCTATATTGATGTAATGTCCGAAGAAACCGGAACCGTCAAACTCGTATCCTCCCGATACCTCCGCGATTACAAGAAAGTCTTTCCTCCACCTGCCCAACCTTCGTATTATCACGTAATCTCCCGGTTTCAGAAGCAACATTGGCTTTATAACGTCGTACGTTCTTATGACCCACGAATCAACTTCATCATCCTCTTCAGCTGTTGCTTTTTCCGGATACTTCCGCTCAACAGCCCTATAAAAGGCCCCGGGGCCTTTGCGCAGATCTTCCAGACCCCATCCCTGTCTCAGTCTGCCTCTTTCAATCTCAGGTAATATATACTCTATCTCAATATCCCACCTTTCGCCGATAGAAATGCTTGGATCGTGGAGTATTTTCCACAGGTAGATCTTTCTCCCCTTCTCAAAGTACTTTACCGCCCTCATCACGGTCCCGTAGGAGACGGAGTGGTCCTTCATGATATGGGAGACCGGTATCCCCATCCTGTAGTCGGCCGCTATGCTGGCCTTCTCCCTGTCGCTCAACCTCTTCCCATGCTTCTTGTAGAGTGGGTGCTGGACGTTGAAGGAGAAGGTGTTCCCACAGGTCCTGCACCTGAATCGCAGGGGTATGCCGGCGTGCTTGACGATGTCATAGCTGCCACACACTTCGCACCTTAAGATCGTTTTAATGCTATACATAACCTGAGATTTTACACCGTTCATTCCGTTTACACTGTGTGGTTAAATTCCTCATAAGTGTGAATAACCCGACCCGAAGGGTACAACAGCCGTGCCGATACGACGTCGGGTGAACCTCTAACGGACGCTCCCGGCTTAAAATACCACCTATGAAGGTGCTGAGTTTCCCCGTTGAATGGAAGCCCACGGACGAGTGGATTGAGAACTCCAACATCTACCACCAGATGAAGAAGTACGGCATAGACTCCTACGAGGAGTTCCTGAAACGCTCCTTCAGCGACTACGATTGGTTCTGGCGGGCCTACTTTGAGGACACCGGCTTCCACTGGCACGAGCCTTACAAGCAGACCGTAGACCTCTCCCGCGGCAAGCCCTGGGCGAAGTGGTGGGTGGGGGGCAAACTCAACTGGACCTACAACGCCCTTGATCGCCACCCCCAGGACAAGGTGGCCCTGATATGGGAGGGGGAGAACGGAGAGGTGCGCACCTACACCTACGGCCAACTGAAGGCGGAGGTGAACCGCCTCGCCAACGCCCTCAAGCAACTCGGCGTAAAGGAGGGGGACGCCGTCGGCATATACCTGCCTTTCATACCGGAGACCGCCATATCCCTCTTGGCCATATCCCGTATCGGGGCGGTGGTGGTACCCCTCTTCTCCGGTTTCGGCCCGGAGCCTATAAGGGTGAGGCTCTCGGACGCCGATGCCAAAGTCGTTATAACGACGGACTACGCCTGGCGTAAGGGCAACCGCATCCCCATGCTCAACACCCTCCGCCAGACCTACAAGGACCTCCCCTCCCTTGACAGGGTGATAGTCCTACGCCGGGACAAAAACACCTCCCTGATGTGCAACGAGCTGGACTACGAGGAGTTCGTCAGGTGTGAGTCCAGCGACCTTGAGGTGAAGGCCTACGACCCCGATCACCTCTTTATGGTCATATACAC
>JALWZG010000105.1 GCA_027002825.1 Caldifarciminota bacterium | reverse complement strand
CCAGAGTCTTCGGACTCTGGAGTAAGGGCCCGGGGAGACTACCCGGTAGATGGGCCGCAGGTGTAAGCCCCGCAAGGGGTTGAGCCGAGCGGTTCCAATAGCCCGAGGATTTCGTCGCCTCACTTCCCTGCGCTACCTGCTTTTTTTGTTTTTTTTGAAGATGTAATCCTCGTAAAGTTTGGCAACCCTTTCGGGTGATGCGTACCCTAAGATGCTCTCCCTGATCTCCGTCGGTTTGAAGTAGCCGTTTTTTAATCTTTCATAGGCCTCCCTTATCGCCCTGGCAACGGCCTCCGGTGTCCTCTCCACAACCTTTACGGAGTTTTTTTCGTTCAAGAAATCCCTGGGTCCACCGGAGTCGGTCCACACCACCGGCCTACCGCAGGAGAGGGCCTCGGCAAGGGCCACGCCAAAGGTCTCGTACTTGCTCGTGCTTACGAGTATGTCGCTGTTCTGCATGGCTTTCAAAACCTCAGACTTGGGGAGAGGGCCGATGTACTCACAGTTCGGGGGCATGTTGGCGAGGAAACGCTTCAGGTACGGACGATCCGAACCGCTACCGACGAACCGGAAGCGGAAGTCCGGGAGGAGACGGGCCGCCTCCCTGAGGAGAATCGGGTCTTTACCCCCCGTTATTGCGCCTACGAAGAGTGCGCTTTTGGCCAAGGGTGGAGGAGGGGGATTTTCGCAGCCAAAAACGGGATTGGGTAGGAGGTCACACCCTTTTATACCGAGATTCAATTCAATTTCACGCTTGAAAAATTTGCTTACCACAAGGACATCTGAGGCGTTTTGCATAACAAACCTTGAAAGCAAGCCGTTTATCCCACCTACAAAACGGGAGGAGTGTTCAACCAACAGGAATCCCTTTCGTAGGAAGACCGCCGGGGGGATCCCGGCCGGCAGGGCCATATGCACCACCACGGCGTCCGGTTTGAAGGTGAGGAGGTTCTTCAGCAGTAGAGCGGTGTGCATGAGTAGGGCGAGGGGGAGGAAGATGAGGCCCATACGGGGGACGTAGGGCATCATCAGGGCCTCAACGGGTACTCCCTCCCAGACGTAGCGACGGTATCCGAACCCGCGGGTCCTTATCAGGGTGATCACCTTGACCTCTCCAATCCTGCGTAGGACTTTGGCGTGATCGCTGAAAAATGGGGTTATGTGCGGTCGCTCCTCGTGCGGGTAGTTGTCGGTGATCATCAGGATCCGTCTTGCTTCACGCGCCATTCCCGGATCTCACAAAAAGAAGTTCAGAAGCACAACGCCGGAGTAAAGCGCACCGCTTAAAAGGATAAAGGGATCGCTCAAAAGGTCGTCCGAAGGTTCTCCTTTCCCCTTGTTGTGTGTTATGTGGTAGTATCTGAATAGCCCAAACACGACGATGGGAACCGTAAAGGCGAACAGGAAGTCATCCCTGCTCAGGGCGTAAATCGTGTACACCACAAGGGTCAGGGTCGCGGATATGTTCATGAGCTGGTCAAGGTAATAGACGCTGTAGTGTCTTAAGGACTTCCTGTGGTTTTTCCCCTCCTCACCGAGGAGGAGTATCTCGTACCTCCTCTTACCTATTGCCAAGAAGAGGGCGAGGAAGAAAACGGTTAAGAAGAGATAGGCCGATACGGGGACGTCTATTGCAACCGCACCCGCGTACACCCGCAGGACAAAGCCGAAGGCTATGGAAAACACGTCAAACAGCTGGAGGTTTTTCAACAGGACGGTGTAGAGAAGGTTGTTGAGGGTGTAAAGCACAAGGACGAGTAAAAAGGGCTTTCCCAACAGATAACCGAGGGCGGCGGATAAAAAGAGGAAGAGCGCACCCACAACCGTGGCCGTAGCCGTGCTTATCCTTCCCGAGGGCAGGGGTCTAAGCCTTTTGACGGGGTGGAGTCTGTCCCTCTCCACGTCCTTTATATCGTTGAACACATAAACGGCCGATGAGATAAAACAGAAGGATAGGAAGGCCATAAGGGTCTGGGGTAGGTGTCCGAGGATCCACTCAGGCGATGTTGCGGCGAAAACGAGGGGAACGAAAACCAGTACGTTTTTAACCCACTGCTTTACCCTTATGAGTCTTACGTAATCCCTTGGGTTAGCCATTGAGATCCTTCAGGCGTTCCTCAAGCTCGCGAACCGCGCGTCTGTAATCCTCCTCGCTCAGGACCTTGCTGTGCCACTCATATCTGTTCTCCATGAATGAGACCCCCTTTCCCTTTACCGTCTTCGCTATGACGAGTTGGGGTCTACCCTTAACCCTCTTTGCCCACGTGAGGGCCTCGTAGAGTTGGTTGAAGTCGTGGCCGTCTTCAACCGTTTCCACCTCCCACTTGAACGCCCTGAACTTATCGGCTATGGGTGTGGGATCGTTTATCCCGTGGACGTCTCCCTCTATCTGAAGTCCGTTGTAGTCAAGGATAAAGGTTAGGTTGTCAAGGTTTCTGTTGCCGGCCGTCATAACGGCCTCCCAGGTCTGTCCCTCCTGTAGCTCCGCATCGCTTATGAGCGTGTACACCCGGGATTTTATCCCCGATATCTTCAGTCCCAGGGCCATCCCCACGGAAACGGACGTCCCCTGGGAAAGTGAGCCTGTGGAGGTCTCAGCCCAGGGTGTCCTCCTGCGCGAGGGGTGGCCCTGAAGCTCCCCGTCAACCCTTCTGAACCTCCAAAGGGATTCCCTGTCCACCCACCCCAAGAGGGACCATATGGAATACAGGGTTGCGCAGGCGTGTCCCTTGGATAGGACGAACCTGTCCCTCCCCTCCCAAAAAGGGTCCTCCCTCCGCAGGTTCATAACCTTGAAGAAGAGCAGAAGGCCTATTTCAACCCACGAGAGGGCACCGCCCTGATGACCCGACTGCGCCCTGTAGGTCATCTCAACTATATCCCTCCTGACCTGAAGGGCAAGCCTTTGGAGTTCCCTCAGATCCTCTCCGCCCATCTGCCTATTCTAAGGACGACTCACCCACCCCCCTTTCGGGTTTATAATTCCCACCTCAGGCCAGCGTAGCTCAACCGGCAGAGCGGCGCATTCGTAATGCGCAGGTTGTGGGTTCGAGTCCCACCGCTGGCTTTTTTTTATTTCCCCAAAAACTCCCCGACACACTCCATGAAGAGGTCGTTCTCCTCCGGAAGCCCGACGGTTATCCTGAGATGGTTGGAGAGGCCCGGAAGGGAGGAAACGTCCCTTATCCTCACACCCCTATCCACCAAAAAGGTGTAGAGCTCCTTGTGCCTTTCCGTCTTGAACAGGATGAAGTTCGCACGGGAGGGGAACGGGCTTAACCCCATTTCCGACAGGAAGCCGAACAGACGCTCACGTTCCTTTACGACGGTCTCAGCTCCCCTCCTGAGATGGGGTTTTACAACGCCGTACTCCGAGAACAGGACCAGATGAACGTGCGTTAAATTGTAGGGGGCGAAGTTCATATGCTCCACGGCCGATATGACCTGCGGCGAGGAGAGGACGTATCCCATACGCATCCCCGCGAGCATGGACTTGCTGAGGGATCTACCCACCATGAGGTTGGGATAATCCTTTAACCCGTCCCAAACGGATACACCCGCAAAGGGGTAGTAAGCCTCGTCCACGAAGACGAGGGCGCCGGTTTCAAGGGCCGCACGGATCACGGAGACGTCCATCAGGTTGCCCGTGGGGTTGTTGGGGGAGATGAAGTTGATGAGCTTGTAATCTTTTTTCAGGAAATGCTCCGGCGAGGGATTGTAGTCCTCACCGAGGACCACTACGTCCAGAGGGGTACCCGTGGCCCTGGCGTAATGCGCAAACATGGGATATGTCGGCTCAAACACCAAAGCCTTCCTTCCCGGACCCCCGGCCACCAGAAAGGCGGACAGTATGGTCTGATCTCCGCCGAAGGTCAGGGCCAACCTCTCAGGGGGTACACCTATCTCCTCGGCAAACCTCTCCTTCACCTTATGGTAGGTTAGGGGTTGTGGATACCTGTTCCACGCAACCTCCTTTACCTTCTCCAGAAGGTGGGTCTTCACGTCCTCCGGCAGGTCGTAGGGACTCTCGTTCTGATCCAACTTCGCCCTGTAGGGCTTCTGGCTGACCGTGAAGGCCCTCCTGAACTCAACGTCTTCCCTCAGCATATCACCTGGTCCATGACCTCTCTATGCCGAACATCACCCTCAGGCTGAAGGCGATGCTTCCGAACGTCAGGCCGAGGAACATACCCCTTTTGGCGGCGTTCTGCGGGGTGTTCATTATCCAGTCCGTCAGAGGTTCTATGGAGTTCCCGACGGCTTTAAACACGGGTGGCGCGAGGAGAAAGGCCGACCCTCCTATTAACACTACGGCCAGGATTAACCGTACAAGCCTCTCCTCTCCGTAAATCCTCCTGCTCGTCTTGATAAGCCATATGGCCACCAAGAGCAGGAAAACGGATACGGCTATGGGGAATATCACGTGGGCGTAGAGGATCCTGCCTATCATTATGATCGAGGCGGAGATCAGGAGGAGGAGTGCGTTCCTGTTCCTCGCCCTGAACGCCCTGTAGGCGGCCGAGGCTATGTAAAAGGCGAGTATGGAGAACATGGTGGCGTCAAGCGGCAGGTAGACGTTCCTGAAGAGCCACATAAAGGGGGCGCTGGGGTTAAAGGGCGAGCCGAAGAGTGTCCAATCCCTTATCCCCCAGCCGACGGTTATGAAAAAGGCCGCCAGAAGCGTGGCGCTGAAAAAGGTGTTCTGCCTTCTCTGCACCCTCCGGGCGTGGAAGAGGAGCAGGCTGTCTATACCTATGAGCATGGCAAAGCCGCTCACTATTATGCTCACGTCCAGAAGCTGTTGCTGGACCTTTTCAAGCCCCGGAATGAAGAAGAGTAAAACCGTGACCACAGATGTGATCATCACGGTTATGATAGGACCGCTCATTTTCTCACTTTATGGCCTCAAAGGCTTTTTTGAACAGCTCAAAGGCGGTGCCGAACTGGGGGAAGAGCTGCGAGAGGGTGGCAAGGGTGCTTCCGATGAGGATGGAAAGTATGCTCAAGGCCTTGAACCAGTCCCCCGCTTTGACACCGGCCACCTCAAGGGGGTTCTTGGATATGTAGGCGGATGCCGCGTAGAGCTCATCACCTATTATCGTGTAATCGCAGGCCGCTATGAAGAAGGGGAGCTGGTCTATGGACGTGGTACCCGCGACGGATATGGCGCCGCTCACGTAGGCGTTTTCGGCCAGTATGAGGGATTCGGCGTAAAAGTAACCCATGAAGAAGACCGCCCCCGGCCTTATACGGTTCATCATCCCGCTCATACCGGAGGCGAAGCCGAACTGGGATGTGGTGAGGAAGAAGACGTCGTTTTCCCTGTAGAGGTCGGGCCTTCCGATCTCCGTGTAGGCCTCCTTTACGGCCTCTCTGGCGGCGGCAAGCACAAGGGGATCGTTGTTGGGCACCAACACGGGAACCTCGTAAAGGGCGGCCCGCTTTGCCACCTGTTTCAGGATGGTTATACCGGCGAGTATGGGTAGGGAGTCTATTGGTCCTATTCCGGTTGTGAACATTATGGGTTTACCCATCTCGGCGGATCTACCCACCGTGTCGTTTATGACGTCCAAACCGGCTATCCTCCTGATAAAGACGTTCGGGTTTTTTCTGGCGACGTTGAGCAGGTAAAAGAATATCGTTATGAAGAGTAGAATCGCCACACCTATGTTGGTCTTCTTGACGTCAAATATCCTGTGTAGGATGGTTTTGGGCTTCTCCTCCGCCTTTCCCCCTTTTCCGGCGGGTTCTTCCTTCTCTTTTTCCGCAGGGGGTGAAATCTCCATGTGAAACCCCGCCGCCATCCAGTCCGTGTCGCTGCTGTCGGACCCCACAAACGTCCTCAGAAGGTACCGCGCGCCTTCCGGATAGGTCGTGTCCACGAAGACGCTCTCGGAGGGTGTACCCTCCAGAACAATGGTCGCCAGCAGGAGAGGTGATTCCTTCGGGTGTGAAGCATCGCTTCTGAAAACCTTTATTGAATCGGGCTTGACAGAGGGGTACTCCCAGGATATAATAGCCTTTCCGTCGGCCGTGTCAAACTTCACGCCGCCCAACCCGATGTAGGCCACAAGGAACATGGGAAGGGTATTATAGGGGAGGAAAGGGAACACCTTACCCACCTTAAAATCAACACTTGAAACTCCTCGTGGTAGACGCCGGAAACCACTCGCTAAAGGTCGCCCTCTTCTCCGGCAGGAGGATGGTGGTACGCTCAAGGGCTTCCTACTCCATGGCCGAAAGGCTCTCGGAACACGTCCGCAGATGGGGGTACGAGAAGGGCCTGATAGTGTCAACCGTCTACGAGCTGAACGGCTATCTGAAGGTGCTTTTTCCGAGGGCATCCCTACTTGTCCCAAGGGAGCTGGACCTACCCTCCGCCTATTCCCTCCGGAGTTTGGGTCCGGACCGTCTGGCCGCCTCCTACCCCTTCATAAGAAGGGGCGAGAGCGCCGTCGTGGTGGTGTGCGGTAGTGCCATCACCCTGAACGTCGTTTACAGGGGTATCTTCTACGGGGGGCCGATCTTCCCCTCACCGGCCAGGCTGTCATCGGTCTACAGGTCGTTTTCCTTCTCCTCTTTGGACCTCCACAGGGACAGCGTAAAGGCTGTGGAGGACGGTATAAAGATGAGCGTGGTGGGGGGGATAAGGGAGGCTTTGAGGTGGATAGACAGGGAGTTCTCCATAGAGAAAAAGTACATAACCGGAAGGTGTCCGTTTGCTCTCAGGGTTGGGGGAAAGGTGGTTCCGGATCTCGTCCTCATAGGTGGTAGATGGATTTTGGAGGATGCGCTCCTGTAAACCGGGTGTAGAATTGCAAGTTGGAAATCCTGAAGAGGGAGCTCAGACTTTTCCTGGTGTCCGGCGTTATCGCCCTCATATTCTCATCTTTGGGTTTTTTGATCGCCGTAGTCCTGCTCGTGGTGAACTCGGAAAACCTGCCGGACGTTGAGAAAATAGAGGCCTTCAAACCCCCGCAGGCGACCACCGTATACGATCGCAAGGGTAGGGTGATATACCAGTTCTACGAGGAGCGGAGGGAGTACATTCCCCTGAGCGACGTATCGCCGGCCGTTAAGAAGGCGTTTATAGCCCTTGAGGACAAGAGGTTCTACAGGCACTGGGGTGTGGATCTGAAACGCACGCTCAAGGCCATGCTCGTCAACCTCCTCTCCATGAGGGTCAGGCAGGGGGGGTCAACCATAACCCAGCAGCTCGCCCGAAACATGTTCCTGACACACGAGAGGACGCTCAGGAGAAAGGTGCAGGAGCTCGCCCTCGCCCTGAAGCTGGAGGCCACTTTCACTAAGGACGAGATCCTGGAGAGGTACCTCAACCAGATATACTTCGGTGAGGGGGTATACGGGGTGCAGTCCGCCGCCAGGTTCTACTTCGGTAAGGACGCCAAGGACTTGGACGTGAACGAGGCGGCGCTCCTTGCCGGAATACCCAAGAACCCCAGCAGGTTTTCCCCTTACAGAAATCCGGAATTGGCGGACAGGAGGAGAAAGGTAGTCCTCTGGAGGATGTACAGGGAGGGTTATATAACGAGAGAGGAGTACGACAGCCTGAGGGAAAACCCACCGAAGGTACAACCGAGGCCCAAGACCACCTTCGGGGGCGATGCCCCCTACTTCGCCGAACTCGTACGGCAGTACGTCATAGAGAGGTACGGCGAGAACTTCCTGTACAGGGGAGGGGGTAGGATATACACCACGCTTGACCTTGACCTCCAGAGGATGGCCGTGGGTGTGGTGCGCACATCCCTGAACAACTACGAGAAGAAGTGGAAGCGGATAATAAAGCCGAAGTATTCGGAATACGAAGGGGGTAAACCAAAATACCTCCAGGCCGCCCTTATCGCCTTGGATACGACGGGCGGGATACTGGCCTACGTAGGTGGAAGGGACTTCCAGCACTCGCAGTTTGACAGGGTCCGTCAGGCCCACAGACAGCCGGGATCGGCTTTCAAGATATTCGTGTACACGGCCGCCTTCTCCAGGGGATGGTCGCCGGGTGATACCATAAGGGACGAGCCGGTTGAGATGATGGACGACATGGGGCGCATATGGTCCCCCAAGAATTACGACGGCAAGTACGAGGGCCTCATAACCCTGAGGAGGGCCTTGGCCCTCTCCAAGAACGTCCCGGCCGTGAAGCTTACCCTCGCGGTTGGCCCCTCTTATGTGGCGGAGGTCGCGAGGAACATGGGTGTGACCAGTAGAATACCCGCCTTCGCCTCCATGTCCCTCGGCGGGATAGAGGTGACCCTGTGGGAGATGACGAGGGCTGTATCCACGCTCATGAACGTGGGGAGGAGGCCGAACGTCTACTTCATAACCCGCATAGAGGACGCCTACGGAAACGTCTTGGAGGAGAACTCCCCCGTCCTCATCCAGGTTCTCGATCCCAACGTGGCCAAGATGACCACCTATGCCCTGACGTATGTGGTGTGTTGCGGCACGGCTTACAACGCCCGGAGGTACGGTTGGGACAACTCCGTAATACAGGCGGCTGGGAAAACCGGAACGACCGACGATTACAGGGACACGTGGTTCGTGGGTTATTCCCCCTACATGGCCGTGGGGGTGTGGGTGGGCTACGATTCCCTCAGGACCATCTTTTACGGTGCTACGGGATCGGAACTGGCCGTGCCCATATGGGCGAAGTTCATGTCCCAGGCCCACAAGAACCTGAAGCCGAGGAGGTTTGACCTCTCCGGCCCCTTCACCTACAGGAACATATGCAACGAGAGCTGGAAGGTAGCCCGTAGCACCTGTCCGAAGAAGTCCCTGGAGATGTTCTGGGCGGGGAAGGAGCCCAAGGACAGCTGTGATGTGCATATGGGCCGGCCTTAAAATTTCGGAATGCTGCTCTACATGGGTCTTCAGGCCGGGAACTGGTGGGATTACAGGCTTATACCCTCAGGAAACCATGAGAGGGACAGCGTTGAGTGGGTCTTCCCACTTCCGACCCTGGGAAAGTGCAGCGATCTCTCAGGACAGATAGTCAGGATTGGAATCTTCAGGGATACGGTTTACGACTCCACTTTCATGTGGGTGGGGAACGGGTACTACCACACCCTCTTCCACCGGTTCGCAAAGTACAACGCCGTCCTCGGTGATACGTGGGAGGCGTGGAACACGTGCTTAATACCTCTGGACACGCCTTTGGCCGTTGTGGATATGGACATGGACAGCATTACGGATACGCTTGTGTACAGGTCATCAACGGCGAGGGTTGAAAGCACGGATGAAGTGGTCGCCGGTTTGGGCGGGAACGTGAAGGTCGTCCTATCTCTGAACCAGAAGATCGTGTTCACATCCCTCCTCTCCCCCGACTCAACCCTCATAACCGAGTACAGGTCCTACTACTACAAACCCCACTTCGGCATAACGAGGGTGATGTTGGACAGCATAAGGACGGTCGCCTACTACGGGAGTTTCTCCCTTGACAACACCCTGACCGTGGGGAGTGGAAAGGAGATCGTACCCGTGGCCGTGGATGAGGGTAGGGTGGTCAGAAAGGACGTCCGAAACCAGCCTCTCTACGATAAGGCGGGTAGGAGGACCCGTAGAAGGGGTTTGCTGAGAAAGGGTAGGGTTGTGATCTACTGATACCTGAAGGGGACGGGTCTCCAACTCTGGGGCATGTTCCCGAATCCAACGCTGATGTGATGGACGTATGTCAGGTCGGTTATGCTGTAAACCTCAAGGAGGTCATCGTTGAAGCACCCTATGGCGTTCGCCTGAAGGCCGAACATCTCGGCCAGGAGGTATATGTTCTGGGCGAGCGCCCCTCCCCTGTAGTGTATGGTCCGGTAGAGCTTGGGAACCTCGTAGGCCAGACTCATGTCGGCGAGGATGGGGAAGTTGAGGTTTGCATCCCCCACGTGCTTCTGATTGCACGTCAGCTTTACGAGAAACCTCCGAACCTTACCCAGTTTTAGGGGGTTGATGTAGGGATCGTAAACACCGTCCTCCAAGCCGGTAACCCTCTGCGTGAACACCTTGAACATTATCCCGTCGTCCTTGGTGTTGTGGATCAGGCGGACGATCCTTTCAAAGACCTCCCCGCTCAGGAAGGAGTCCCCTTTAAAGGCAAAGGGGGATCTCCTCTTCCTTATCACGTCCGCCCCTCTTACGTTTTCGGGGAAATCGCTCTTGCGTGTGGGGACCTCAACCTGGGACTTCAGAAGCTCAAATCCCTCCCAATACCCCTTGCGGGTTTCCCTCTCCAAGGCCTCTATCTCCGGGAAGGTTACGGGACCTGAGAGGTCGGGGGAGAGCCTGTTGGGTTCGCCCTTGAAGTCCAGACCCCTGAACATCTCAACGATGTCTTTCGGTATACAGGAGGGGTATGACCCACCAAGGGGTATGACGGCCATGAGGAGCTGGGGATACTCCTCCTCACCCTTCGGAAAGTCCACGTCCGTAAAACCCAGAACGACGTCAAGTGTGTCCGGGGATACGTTCCACACCGGGACGAGGTCCCATCCGAGGAGTCTGGCCGAAGCCCTTAGGGACCCCAGGAGGTGTCCAACGTCCAAAAGGGAGTACCTGAAGCCCCTGATACCGTACTTCCAAACTGATCTCCAGTATATGGCCGTGGCCGCGACGAAGAACCCCCCATCCGGGAGGAGGGAGCGGAGTCCTTCCGAAAGCTCCCTTGGAAACCCCGCCCTCAGATAAAGGGAGTGTTCCTTTACACCGTAATGGAAGATCCCCTCCTGTGGGAGTATGACGTACACCTCTTCGGGGTGGAGGTTCCCGGCCGATGGGTTCACCCTCACACTCTTGTAGAGGTCACCGCCGTAGACGGCCGTTATACCCGCACCCAACTCAAGGAACTTCGCTATGTTCTCCAGGGAAAACTCCGGGCCATCGGGTAGGGGAAAGAACATGCCGTAGGCGGGCGTATCCGGATCCTCCCTCACGGGAAGCTTTACCCTCTCCGTCCCCATCCACTCCCTGAAGGGAACGGGTTTTTCGGAAGGTGGGATAAACCTCGCCGATGTGTCCTTGGTTATCTCGTGGAGCTCCCGGAGCATAGAAAAAAAGGCGGCCGACGGGACTCGAACCCGCGACCCCCAGAGCCACAGTCTGGTGCTCTAACCACTGAGCTACGGCCGCCGTGAGGATGCTATTTTAAGGTTGAAACGTATGCCGTTTTACCCCTGAGGTCCACGTTAAAATAAACGCCCATGGAGAAAAAGGAGATAACTTTTAGGATTCTGAAGTACTCCCCGGAGGAGGGCAAACCGAGGTGGTCGGAGTACACCTTAGAGGTCGTAAAGGGGACGACCCTGCTCCAGGCCTTGTACGAGGTAAAGGAGAGATACGACCCCACACTTTCCTTCCGCGCCTCCTGTAGGATGGGGGTTTGCGGATCCTGTGCGATGAAGGTAAACGGAAAGCACGTTCTGGCGTGCCAGACACAGGTTTTAAAGCTCGGCGCGGACACCCTGAACGTTGAGCCTCTCTCCAACTACTCGGTTGTAAAGGACCTGGTACCCGACCTCTCACCCCTGTTTGAGAAACACTCAAAGGTGAAACCGTACATCCTCCGGTACTCCGACCCCGATGAGTTCAACAATCCCACGGGTGAATACCTCCAAACCCCGAAACAGCTGGAGGATTACCTGCAGTTCTCGTACTGCATAAAGTGTGGGGCCTGTGTATCCGCCTGTCCGGTGGTATCCGGAAACGAGGACTTCTTGGGCCCCCAGGCGTTGACTCAGGCCTACAGGTACGCCGTGGACAACAGGGACGAGGGTTATATAGTTGACAGGGAGGTGGTCTCGGACATGGTGTCCGGGGTTTTGAGATGTCATTTCGTAGGTGCTTGCTCGGAGGCCTGTCCCAAGGGGGTTGACCCAGGTATGGCCTTGCAGCTTCTCAAAAGGGAGATCTTCCTCCACACCTTTGGTCTGAAGGGGAAGAGGGAGAGCGCCGGACTCCACAGGATAGATTTCAACGCACCTCCCCCTCCGGATGCACCGAAGCCTCCCCCCAGAACGGTCGTCTCATAGGAGGTTCTTGGCGTACCTTATCAGCCCCATCAGGCGGGAACGGTCCAGGACTACGAGTGTTATCGCCAGGACTATGTAGACGACACCCACTAGCATTCTCACCTGTGGGAGGGGTATGAGCCACTGTATCCAGAAGAGGACGAACAGGAGGGTCAGGTCAAGTCTGTTCAGCTTCAGATCGGCTATGGCGACGACACCGAAGAGGGACTGGGCCGCCGTCAGGAAGATCTCCTCCCTCTGGAGCGCGTCCAACGGCATGGCCTTGAGTGTCCCCGCACCCGCCGAGTAGGCGAGGGGTAAAGCTCCTATCAGGAGCGTCCACTGGTTCACCTTACTAGATATGAGGGCGCCGATGGCCGTCGTGGCCTTTCCCCTGTAGGCCAGGATGCTCGCGACTACGAGTTCGGGAAGCTCCGAGGCGAGAGGGGCTATCCACTGTATGAGCAGAAACTCGTTTATACCCAGGAGCTTTCCCGTGCTGATCAGGCCTTCCGCAAACCTCTCCACGGACAGGAAGATGGTCAGACCGGCGAAGGCGAACAGGAGGAGGACAACGGATATCCTGAAACCCTTCTCCAGCTCCGTGATCCTCTCCACTACACCCTCAAACTCCTCCTCGTGCACACCGGATGAAGCGGCAACCCTCACGTACAACAAAAACACGGATATGAGGATGAGGGAGTCAAAGACGGATATGCGGCCGAACAGGGGGAGTTTGAAGGAGTAAAGGGTCGCGATGAAGAGGAAAAAGACCTCAAGGCGAAAGGGTGCACCCAGAATTATGGCCTTACCCTTCACAACCCGCCTGTCCCTTGAAAGGTAGATCCCTATCACACCCACTATAGGCCAGAACAGTCCCAGGAGGAGACGGTTCGCCCCCGTCATGTTGGCGGTGGCGTAATGCACGTAGTGGGGTTCGGTCGCCCCTCTAAAGGCGAGGTATATGTCAACCGCGTACTCCGGAAGGACGGCCAAGAGGGCCAGGATTATCACGGCAAAGGCCCTGGCCATATCCTTCTGGGCGGCCTCAACGGCCACCGATAGAACATACCCCGCGGACATTATGGCGACGGCTCCGAGGATAGCCTCCCAGTAGGGCTGGAGATGGGCTACGTTGAGGATCACAACCGAGAGCACACCGAAAAGCAGGCTTATGAGGAGTGCCATGAGCGTGAATTCTAAGGGGTAGGGCTGCAGGAGGCCCCGAAGGTTAGAAGTGCTGCCAGCCGGCCGGTCTTATCTCCCTTCCCTCCTCATCCCATACGGCCTCAGGCCCTTCCACAACCCTTCCTATGCGGCGAAAACCAAGGCCCTCCACCCTGGAGGCGTACCTCTGTGGGACGGTGAAGAGCAACTCGTACTCCTCTCCACTTGAAAGGGCGATGTCAACCGGATCTTTCCCCAACATCTCGGATACGCGTTTGACGCAGTCGTGGATGGGAAGCCGGGACAGGTCCACCCTCAGATTCACCCCTGAAGACGTGGCCAACCGGAAGGCGTCGGTTGACAGGCCGTCCGATACGTCTATGGCGGATGTGACCTCAACACCCTCACTCCTGAGCCTTTGGACCTCTTTTATCCTGGGGGTGGGATGGGCGAACTTTTCCCTACAGGCCATGTACCAACCCTCGTCCCCCCTTGGGTTCAGTTTCTGAGAGGCAAAAAACGCCTTTACCCTTCCGAGATCTCCGCTCAAAAAGAGTACGTCTCCGGGTCTCGCCCCCGATCTCAACCACGCACCCTTCCTCGAAACCTCACCCAAGACGATATAGGTTATGGCCAGCTCCTTTCCCCTGCTGATGTTTCCACCGGCGAGGGAGAGGCAGTACTCCTTGACGAGGGGTATGTACCCCCTGTATATGTCCTTTAACCTTTCAAGGTAGTCCCGTGGGGTTTGCAGGTTTACCATAAAGGCGAGGGGTTCTCCTCCCATGGCTGCTATGTCTGAGAGGGCCGCCGCCAGTCCCCTATAACCCACCTCCTGCGGTGTCAGGAGGTCAAAGCTGAAATGGACGTTTTCAACGGAGGTGTCCACGCTTATTACAAGGTTTTTGGAGGGATTCTGTTTGATAACACAGCAGTCGTCCCCCACCCCCTTGATCACGCGGGGGTGGGGGGGAGGTAGGATTTCGGTCAGCTCCCTTATAAACTCGTCTTCCCTCATTTCCCCTCTTTTTCCTCTTCCTTTCCTCCCAGCTCTTCAATCCTGTCCTCAAAGACCTTCAGGGCGTACTTCTTCTTGAGGTATTCAAGGGCCTCCTGATAGATCTGGCTTTCAATCTCCCTCCGGAGTTTGAACTCTATGGACCTCTTCACCTCCTCAAAGGACTTCAACCTCCCCTTCCTCTTGTGGAAGACCCTGTAAACCGCCCAACGCCCGTCCTTCAGCCTCGTCACCCTCCACTTCTTCAGGGGAGCCTTCATGGCCTTTTTGTAGAAGTCGGGTTCGGACTTTTCCGTTATCGTGGTGCGTCCGGATGTCATCTTCTCCCCCTTTATATCCGTCAGGGCCTTGGCGAGGGAATCGGCGTTGACCTTACCGCTGCGGAGTTTTCTGATGAGCCTGTAAGCCTCAGGACGGCTTTTCACCACTATCCTCTGGAGGTTTATCCTCCCCTCCTCGTAGAAGTCCTTCTTGTTCTTCTCGTAATAAGCCCTGAGCGAATCCTCGCTGAGCTTAACCTTTTCCCTCACCAGTTTCTCGTATAGGGCGGTCAGCATGGCGTCCCTGTAGGCCTTTTTGAGCTTTTTGTAAACGGGGTAGTGGAGGTAGTACCTCCTGAGCTCCGCCTCCGCGACCTCCAGGATTTCGGGAAGCATGCCGTTTTCCAGGAGGTTCAAAACCCCGGAGGGGGTCATGTACATTTCCCTGTACCTCTCGGAGAGCCTTTCAAGTCTTTTGGCCACGTCCCTGTCCGTTATCACCACGGAAAGCCTCTCGATCACGGCGACCGTGTCCGGCAGCTCCTGAAGGAGGTCGGATATGCTCTTTTTACGCTTTTTCTCACCCCTTTCCCTCTTCTCCTCCTGGGGTTCGGCCGTATCCCTCTTGATGAACACCCTGACACCGTAAAACTCCTTCAGTCTCTCCCTGTCCTTGGTGTAAAGCTCGTTCTCCCTCTTGCTCTTTATCAGGTTTTTTATCGTGTTTTTCACCTCGTCAAAGGTTTTGTAGCGGGGTTTTGACTTGGAGAGGAGCTTTACCACCATCCAGAGGGTGTCCTTCTTGAAGACGAAAACCTCACCGGTGTCCCGTTTGGAGGCCTCCTCGTAGAGGTCCTTCTGTCCCTCATAGGTATCGTATATGGTGAGTTTCCCACCTATTCTCGCCTCGCTTTTCAGGACGTTCAGGAGGGTATCCCTGGCGAGGCTGTCCAAAGCCTCACCCGACTTGACCCTTTGGAGGACTTTGTAGGCCTCAGCGCTGTCTTTCAACGCCACTCTGACTATCTCAACCTTTCCCGGCACCCTGTAGTCCTCTTTGTGGGAGTTGTAGTAGGCCTTGAGCTCCTCCTCCGAGATTTTTACCCTCTTCGCGACGCCATAGGTGTAGTAGGCCTGTCTGAGAAACCTCTTCTTCGCCCCCTCCAGATGCTCACGCACCATCTTCGTGGTGTCCAGACGTAGGGCTTCGGCCTCACGTAGGGCCATCTCCTCTATGGCGAGTCTTTCCACCAGCTCCTTCTTACCCTCGGGTGTGTTGAACCTCCCCCGCTGGAAGGGGGGTATCTGCTCAAGAGCCCACTCAAGCATCATACGGCTGACAAACCCTCCCTTGAACACGGCAAGGGTTTCCGGGAAGTTGCGACGGAACATCTCCTCCACCGCCTCCGTCGCGCTCTCAAAGTATTTACCCTGGGGGAAGTCAACGGCCACCTTCTCGTAAATCTTCCCGGCTTCGGGATACCTCCCGAGGTTTTCCAGTATCAGAGCCTTTCTGTAAAGGACCTCCTCCGCCTTGGGGGACTTCGGATTCGTAATCTTCTCTACGGCCTCCACCTCCTTCAGGGCCTTTTCGTAATCCCTGAACCTGTAAAAGTAGAGGTCGGCCAGCAGCAGCCCGCCCCAGTACCTGTCCGCGGAGGAGGAAAAGATACGCTTCGCCTCATCGTACTCACCCCGCAGCTCCGCAAAGAGACCCTCCCTCAGGTTTTTATCGTAAACGAAAGCATCCTCCTTTATCCGCCTGGCACACGAGACCGCCAGTGCGCCCACAAACAAAAATACCGCTACCTTTCTCATAGGGCGGGAATTATATTGGAGAATTTAGGGCGTGAGCCTGAGCAACAGATCTACGAGCAGGCCGAGGATAAGGAGGTTGGAAAACTTCATCTGGAGACGCGCGGTCAACATGTCCAACATTCCGCTCTGTATGTGGTTGGGTGAAAAGGACCACCTGACCAACCTCAGGGCTTCCGGTAATGTCAGGAGGGCGAGCAGGGTCCAGATGGGCAGAACTCCGAAGACCACAAGTACCGGAAGCAGGAGATAGGCCGAAACCACCAGAGCGGCGTAGTAGTAGCGCGAGAGCCTCCTGCCCATAAGGGCGGCCAATGTCCTGTATCCACTCCTCACATCGTCCTCTATGTCCCTCATGTTGTTCCCCTGAAGGATGGCGACTATCAGAAGGGCGAGGGGGATGAATCCGAGAAAGGGTTTCCACGCCATCTCACCCGCCTGGACGAAATAGGACCCTACGGCTATGAGGGACCACGCCAGGAAGACGGCCACATCCCCGAGCGCCAGGTACTTCCAACCCACGGGTATGAAGGCGTAAAAGAATCCGAGAACAAACCCCGCCCCTATCAGGTAGAGGAGGCGAACGTCAAAACCCATGACGTACCACAAACCCAAACCGCACAGAAATGCGAGGGCGTAGAGGACGAGGGAGAGGTAGAGGACCTCACGGGGCCTCAAGACCCCATCAACAAGCACACGGCTTGACCCCAAGGTGTCCCACCTGTCCGCCCCCTTTAGGTAATCAAAAAAGTCCGAGCTGGCGTTCACCGCGAGATGTACCAGAACGGCGCCTAACAGGGTCAAGACGAAGCGGAGGAGGTCAAAACCGCCGGAGAGGAGTGTACCCACCAAGACGGCGGAAACCGTGGCGTACACCACCCATGGACGGGTGGCCCGGATGAGAAGGGCGACCTTTGACGGCTTCGGATAAACCTCACGCAGCCTTCTCAGTGTATCCTCGTTGAACTCTATTGAAAACCTCGGTAGGAACCCCCTGCTCAGATCCGTCACGAAGACCTCAAGCGGCCTTATACGGACGACCGTAGTCCTGGGGTTTACCTTCAGAAAGGGGACTATGGGCAGGTTTTTAAAGGTGACGGAGGCCCTCTCCTGCGGACGCTCGTGTGTGGGGCCCAGGATTTCGGCGATCCCACGCCCCTGAACGAACCTCTCCGGAGAGCCGTTTTCTATTACGAAGAAGACCTCCGGATTCTCCTTTATGTTCCGCAACGTGTGTCCCCCATCTTCCAGTATGACGTAGATGAACCCATCCCTATCGCCGTAAAAGACCTTCGCGGACCAGAGCTCTCCGTCCTTCCCCTTCGTCGTGAGGGTTATGGTGTTGTTCTCCGCGACTATACCCGCATAGCGCCTTATCCTCTCTTCCAAAGGGAGGCTCTCAACCATAAGCTGCGTATTATAGACGCGCCAACCCCAAGGTTCAGCATTACAATACTGTGATGGTTTTTACCCTCTACACCATAGCACCGGGTGGGAAAGGTGTCGCTCCCCTTGGAGCGCTGACGTGGGCCTACAGGTATACGGTTGGAGGTGCGGATTCCCTGGTCTCCGTCGGGAGGAAGGGAAGGGGAATACTCCCGGTGGGCGACGGGTACGTAATATCGGGTGCATCGCTTTCCGGAGGCGACAGGGACGTGTCCCTCCTCTACGTTGACACAACGGGAAATGCGATCGGTTGGCTTGTGGGTAGCAGTGGGGCCTTGGAGAACGGGCATTACATCTTCGGAATGGGGAGTTCACTCGTAGTCGTAGGCAACAGGTCTACGACGACGGAGAGTTGGCCGCTCGTCTTCAGGTTTGACACGGCCGGCTCCTTGGAATGGGCGGTGGGTATCCCTTTTACCGTTTTCTCCCTTCTGCGGGTTTCCGTCTTCTCGGCCAGCCTATCCCACGACAGCTCCACACTCTACCTTCTCGCCGGAGGCCTCGCCTTCAACGTTATCTATCGCTACTTAATACCGGTGGACGTATCTTCGGGAAGCGTCGGAACCTCCCTTTCACACTCTCAGAGTATGGTTTCGTACAGCGGCCTTTCCATGACGGATATAACCACCCTGTCCTACGGTGGACTGGCCCTCGTCGGGGGGATCTGGCGCAACTACCCTCCGCCCGACTACAACGATCCCCTCGTTTTGAGGCTTGACGATGGTTTGATCCCCGTCTGGACGAAGAGGTTGGGCATAGACGGGACATCCGATTACCTGACCCTGGTGAGGGAGGGGCCGGGTGGACACATCACGGCCGCGGGCAACAGGAATAGGGGAACGTACAACAGTGTGATACTCGTGGAGTTGGACAGCGCCGCAGGGGTCGTATGGGCGACGGAGTTCTGGGTTGATAACCTCAACCTGGAGCCTATGGACCTTGTCCTCTTACCCGACGGATACCTCTTGGTGGGTGTGGCCGATCGCTCGTTCCCCAGGGATACCGGTTTCATCGCCAAGATAAACCCCTCTGGGGTTGTGGAGTTCGTAAGGCTTTCGGAGGGTAGCACGCCCTTTTACACCGCCGTTTATGCGGGTTTGAACGGTCTGTTCATAGGAGACGGTAGGGACGTTTGGAAGCTCACCTCGGACGGCTACTCGCCCTGTCTGAGGGACATAACCTTCCAGAGCAAGGACCTAACCGATAGCATTTCCGTAACGGATGCCAGCGTCTCCTTCTCCCGCATGACACCTCCGGACACATCCCTCTCGCTCAACCTCGCCGCCCAAAGCGTTGGCAGGGGTGTGATATGCTCACCCCTTGGAGGCGATCCCCCTCTTCTCCTTGACGGGACCTCCCGGATGAGAGGTGTTGAAAGGGTGAGGGTTTACGATATTTCGGGCAGACTGCTCTACTCCGGCGTGTGCGCCCGCTTCAGACCCCCCCGAAAGGGGATTTTCCTCGTCCGGTCCGAGGATGGGAGGGTGGTGCTAAGGGTTGTGAGATAGCGGTGGCGGTGGGGTGATTTTCAAGGTTATAATATCCGCCTTCCGGGCGCGTAGCTCAGCAGGTTAGAGCGCCGGTCTCACATACCGGAGGTCGGAGGTTCGAGTCCTCCCGCGCCCACTTGGCCGATCTGATCTCCAACGAGGTTTTTCTTTGGGCTGTAAAGACACTTGTAATCTTCGGAGCTGTGATGACGGCGGCGGCTTACATGGTGTGGGTTGAGAGGAGGGTGGCCGCTTGGATGCAGGACAGGATAGGGCCCAACGTCGTAGGTCCGTTTGGACTCCTCCAGCCCCTCGCGGACGTCCTGAAGTTGGCGTTCAAGGAGGAGATCATACCCGATAGGGCGGACAAACTCGTCCATTTTCTGGCACCGGGTATCCTCTTCGCCGCCCCCATAATCGCCCTCGCCGTTATACCCTTCGGTGAGGGAATATACATAAGCAATCCCGACTTCGGCCTCCTTTGGCTACTTGCGGCCACCTCCCTCGCGGGGTACGGTGTCATCCTGGGGGGACTCTCCAGCGGGAGCAAGTACTCCGTACTGGGCGGTCTGAGGTCCACGTCCCAGATCATATCCTACGAGATACCCATGGTCATAGCCGCCCTCGGCCCGGCCCTCATGGCCGGCTCCCTTTCCCTCGTTGACATAGTTGAGGCCCAAAGGGTTGTATGGTTCGCCATCCCACAGGTCCTGGGTTTCGTCGTGTTCCTCATCACCACCTATGCCGAGACCAACCGCCTGCCCTTTGACCTGCCGGAGGCGGAATCGGAGCTCGTCGGTGGGTACCACACGGAGTTCTCCTCCTTGAGGTTTGCCTGGTTCTTCGCCGGGGAGTACGCCAACATGGTCATAGCATCCGCGGCGGTTTCCGTCCTCTTCCTCGGTGGGTGGTATGGGCCGCTTCCGGGTTTAAACCTGCTACCCGGTCCGCACTGGATGGTGATGAAGATGGCCTTTTTCCTCTTCCTGTTCGTATGGGTGAGGTGGAGCCTGCCGAGGTTCAGGTTTGACCAGCTCATGCACTTTTCCTGGAAGGTCCTCCTCCCCCTGGCCCTCGCCAACCTGTTCGTCGCCACGGCAATAAGGGTGTTTTGGTAAAGGGCGTAGGGATAGACGTAGTACCCCTGGAGGAGTTCAAGAAGAGGTTGGATAGGACACCGGGGCTTTTGGAAAGGCTCTTTACGGAGAGGGAAAGGGAGGAGGCCTACAACGTGGGCAGCTTGGCGGGGAGGTTTGCCCTGAAGGAGGCCTTTTTGAAGTCCATAGGGAAAGGGCTTTCCGACGGTATAAGGTGGAGGGATGTTGAGGTTTTGGGAGGGGTTGATTCCCCTCCCCGCCTGGTCCTTCACGGGAGGGTAAAGGAGATCTGTAAGGGTTTGACCTTCCTGGTCTCCGTATCGCATGCGGGTGGAATAGCCGTTGCGGTATGCGTGGCGGTTTCTTCAAATACCTATTGGCCTTCATAACCCCTTCACCCTCCGAGGTCAAGGGGGGACTGTTTGTAGCCTTTCTGGCTGCCGTTGGGATAGCGTACGACATCTACAGGCACATAGCCTGGAGGTCAAACGTACCACGGGGTGAAACGTACGAGGCGGAGGTTGTCAGACGCCCACCACCGCAGGTGGACACCAACTACGTCCTCTACGAGAGGAAGGTCTATTACAGGAGGAAGGCCAGGCCCAGGGTGGTAAACGTTAACAGGGCGGGGATCTCGGAGCTGGTGGCGCTTCCGGGAATAGGCCCCAAACTCGCCAGGAGGATTCTCGATCTCAGGAAAAGGCGTGGCCCTTTCAGAACTCCGGAGGACCTTTTGGAGGTGAAGGGTATAGGTCCAAAAAAGCTGGAGAGGATCAGACCCTACCTGAGGTTTTGATCACGTGTAGTGGACGGCGGCAAGGGGGGCGCGGATGACCTGTGCGAGGACTTCTTCCACGTCTTTAACGGAAACCCCGTTTATGATCTCCACACTTTCGTCAAAACCCGGCACCCTTCCGAACAGATAGCGCGTCAGGGCAACGTTCAGGGCGAGGCTCTCCACCTCTTCAAGACTGAAGATAAACTCGCTTTTCAGCATCCTCTTGACCCTTTCAACCATCTCCTCCTCGGGTTTTAAATCGCTCAGGATGGACAGGATATCGGTGTAGGGGGGTGTTGAACCGATCGGCACCTCACCCGCTATTGCGAAAACGTTTCCCCCCAGGTACTCGTAAACCCTGACGTTGAAAAGGGTAAGCCTCCTGTCCTCAACCAACCCCCAGAGGGGCGAGGACCTCTCAAGGTCCAGAATTCTCGTCAGGACGTTGAGGGCGGCGTTGTACCTCACGTCGGGTCTATCCAGTCTGAAGGCCATTACAAACCGTCGTGGTCTGTTCGCCCTTACGTCCGAGAACTTTCTCCAAGCGTAGGGTGGGTGGCCGTGTTTGGGAAGGCGGAGGTTGGGGTTGGGTGGGATATCCCCGAAGACCTCCTCTACGTGGGCGAGGACCTCATCCACGTCCATGGGTGATACCACGGTCAGGACGGCGTTGTTCGGCGTGTAAAACTCATCGTAAAACCCCACCACGTCCTCCACCTCCAGACCCTCTACGTCCTCCGGCCATCCGCCTACGGGGTTGGAGTAGGGAGAATCGGGCCACAGCTGGGAGAAGACCTCGTTCCAGAGGAGCTCGTCATCCTCGTTCTCCCCGAGAAGGTGTTCCTCCATCACAACCCTTTTCTCGGCGTGAAAGTTGGTGAAAGAGAGGTTGACCATGCGGTCGGCCTCAAGGGTGAGAACGTCCTTAACCTTAGAGGCGGGTGTTGAGGTGTGGTAGACGGCCACGTCCCTGTCCGTGAAGGCGTTGTCCTGACCACCCCAAGAGTCAACGTAGAGGCTGAAAGGGGCAAACCTTTTTGTGCCGTTGAACATCAGGTGTTCCAAGACGTGGGCAACACCCGTTTTACCGATCCTTTCACACGAAGAGCCTGCCGTGTAAAGCATCACAACACCACCCACATCCTCGGGATAATCGTGGATCACGACCACCAAACCGTTATCCAGTACCTCCTCGTGGAGGTTGTTGGCCCAGAGCATATCACTCCTGGAGTTTGGTAAGGCGGCGTATGGCGTCTTCCCTCCTCTTCCCCTTTCCCGCAACCTCAATTATCCGGCGGTAGGTGTAAGCCGCCTTGTCCTTCTCGGTCATGAGCTCGTACACTATGCCGAGGTTGTAAAGGAGGTCTGGGTTGTCGGGAAACTCCTCCAACGCCCTCTTCAGTATCTCCTCGGCCTTCTCGTACTTCTTGTTGAGGATGTAAAACTTCGCCTCCTCCAAGATGTTTTCCACCCTCATGGGTTGTGATTCTAAAGTCGCTACCTGAGGAGTTCCTCAAAGTACCTCTCGTAAACGGCCCTCTGATGGGGAGGAAGGCGCCTGCTGTACTCCCTGTAGATCTGGAACATCAACCTCCTGTCTATTACCCTTCCGGTCCTCTGTTGGGTTATCTCGTAAGGTTTGGGTCTTTGGGCCTCGTACTTCATCTCGGTGCGCTGCCTTCTCAGGGCCTTCCTCGCCTGGAGTAGGCGTATCGTTATCCGGTTGGCCCTTTCCCTCAGGGACTTTATCCTCTGAAGTGCGTCCGGGGATCTCATCTCCCTCTCGAGCTCCTCCATCTCCTGAAGGGCCCTTTCCAGTTCCTGCAGGGCGTCGCTCGGGGCTCCCCGCTCCCTCAATCCCCGCAACGTACCCTCAAGGGCCTTTCTCAAGGCCATCTGCCGCGCCAACATCTCCGCCAGTACGTCCTGGGACATGCCCTCGGAGAGCTGCTGGGATATACTCCTCTGTTCACCGGCCATCCTTGCGAGCTGTCTCATGTAGCTGGCCAGTCCCGTTGACCCGCCCGCGTTCTGGCATGCCTGGGCCGAAGATGAGGCCATGATGGAGAGCATCCTCAGGGCGGATTGTGCGCTCTTTATATCGGCCTTCGCACCTTCTTCATCGTTTCCCTCCATCTTTCGGAGGGCGTCCTCCAGCTTTTCCCTTGCCTCCCTCGCGAGCTCCGCCATCTTGGGGGATACGTACACGTTTTTCCTTGAGAGGTCCCTCAGGTCGCTCTCCATCTGGATCAGGGCGGATGTGGCCGCCTTCAACGAGGACGTGTCCGCATCCCTTTCAAGTCTTTGGTCCATGAAAGTGGCAGCATCGCCTATACGGTTTAACCTCTGGACGATTTCCGTCAACCTCCTCTCCCTCATCTCCTGATAGGCCTGCAGGGCGAGCTCTGCAGCCCTTTCAAGGTGTTCACCGGCGTTTGCCTGGCTCTTTTTGAAATCCCCTCCGGAGCGCATGCGACCGATGGCCTCCTCCATGGACTTCAGGGCCTGTTTCATGTGCCTCTCAACCTCGGAGAGCTTCTCACGGTCTACATCGCCTATCCTCTTTAGGCTGTCCAGCTCCCTCTGGAGCTCCTCAAGCTCGCTCCTAAGCTTTGCCTGCTGGTATTCGCTCCTTTCCCCCACCATTTCCCTCTGCCTTAAGGCGAGGTTTTCAAGCCTCTCCGAGAACTCCCTAAACCTCTTCTCCTCCATGTACCTCTCCAGTAGGGCTTTTGTCCTCTCAAGGGTCTCTTTGAGTTTCCTCTGGTCCATCCTCATCCTGCGCAGGGCCTCGGCCACCTTTTTGGGATCGGACTCCTCCATCGCCCTCTGGAGCTCCTCCAACGCCCTCTGCAGGTCTTCGTCCATGACCTCCTTGAAAAGTCTCCTGATCTCCATCACCATCCGGGCGATCTCGGGATCCCTCATCTGGTTGGCAAGCCTTTCCAAGGCCTCGTTTATCTCCCTGTAGGTACCCTCGGCCTGTTTTAGGGTTTGGGAGATCTCGGCTCTCGTGTTTTCGGACAGGTTGTCGCTCACCTCCAACATCTCCTCTATCTCCTTCAACCTCCTCTCCAGGTCCTTTACCCTCTCCGAGGTCCTACCGAGGAGTTTCTCCCTGAGGATCTCCTCAGGGGCTCTCGGCAGCACGAGGAGGGTGTCGGAGTAAGAGACCTGACCGGCCACGTCAACGGCAAAACCCACCACCTTCAGGGTTTCCTCCGCGAACTTCAGGGAGTAGGAAACGTTCGGGACACGTTCTTCAGGTCCCAGGACGTCCTCCCTCCACTCCCCCCCCTGCCAAATCCTCAGACCGACCGCCTTCAGGGATATGTCATCGTAGGCCGAAAGGGTTGCGGGGACATCGCCCTCCGCTCTGACGATCCCCGTAGGGTTCAGGCTTATGCTCGGCGGCATGTCCTCTATCACTTTAACGGAAAACGCCCTGTACCGGAAAGGTCTACCCCCGCGGAACACCTCAACGAGCACTTCAACGTCCTCCTTTAGAACCTCCGGTAGGTTCACAAATCTGGCAGAATCCCCGTTGTGTGAGATCCTCAAACCTTCAAGGCGGCTGTTCTCATACGCCACGTTCTCCCTTGATAGGGGGGTGCGGGAGAGTCCTGTGTAGGGTGGAGGCACAACGTATCCCTCCACGGAGTAGAGGACGGGATGGGGAAGGACTTTCAGCCTCGCCTTACCCCTGAACCCCCTTACTCCAAGGGTGTGATCACCGGCGTCCAGACCTTTCAGAAGACCACAGCCCTCACCCTTCGGGTCTATCTCCAAATCCCCTCTCCCCACCGTTCTCACGGAAAAGGGGGATGGGTTGTCCGCCTCTCCTTCTCCCAAACGTACAACCAGCGTATCACCCCGCCGCAGGATGCAGATCGCGATGCTGTCCCCTTCCAGAAGGGAGAGCTCAGGTGGTTCAAAGATGGCGATGGGCTTTTCCGGAAACCTTACCAGTGATACGGAGGCAAAGGCCGCTGACAGGACGATCGGCAGGACCAACGCCCTGACGGGAGGTCTGTACGAGAGTTTTTGGGAGGCCAGTTCGGACTTGAGCCTCTCCAGGGATGGATGGGCAACCCCCCTTTTGAGGAGTTCGTAGAGGGATATGAGCCTCTCCTTGAGGTGGGGGTTGTTCCTCTCCAGATACCACGCGAAGGTCTTCTCGTCCCAAGGCCGGGACCAGAGGATCGCGAGCAGGATAGCCGTGAGATAAACCGGAACGAGAAGGGTATACCCCTTGGCGTGCAGGATGTAGACGACGGCCGGAGAGGGTAGGATCGCAATCGCCAGAACGAGGAACAGGTTTAAACGGTAAAGCCTGCGAAACCTCTCCACGGCTTTAATTATACGGGCGATAACCCAGATGTTTCCCTTCACCTCCTTAGAATACCCACCTATGAGCCGACCCGAAATCAGAACACCCCTTCCGGGGCCAAAGGCGCAGGAGCTCCTAAAAAAGCATCGCAGGTACATATCCCACTCCTACCCTAAGGGGCCGGACCTGGTCTTTGACCGCGCCGAGGGCGTGTGGGTTTGGGACGTGGACGGGAACAAGTTCTTGGATATGCTGGCGGGGGTGGCCGTGAACTCCACCGGTCACCTACATCCGGAGGTGGTTGAGGAGATCCAAAAGGTCCTGAAGCGGTTCCTCCACGTCAGTACGGACTTCTACCACGAGTTGGAGGTGAGGCTCGCCAAGAAGCTCGCCGAGATCTTCCCCCGCGAAGGGGACAACCAGATGGTCTTCTTCACCAACTCCGGCACGGAGTCTACGGAGGCCTCCCTGAAGCTCGCCCGGTGGCACACCAAACGGCAGTACTTCATCGCCTTTGAGGGTTCCTTCCACGGTCGCACCTTCGGATCCCTCTCGGTCACCTCCTCCAAGACGGTCCATCGCGCCCGCTTCTCCCCCCTCGTCCCCGGCGTCTTTTTTGTTCCGTACCCCAACGCGTACCGTCCCCCCTTCAACGCCCCTCCGGAGAGGGCCTCGGACGAGCTGATAGACTACATAGAGCATACCCTGTTTGACAGGATAATCCCTCCCGAAGAGGTGGCGGCCTTCATAGTTGAGCCTGTTCAGGGTGAAGGGGGGTACGTCCTGCCTCTGCCCGACTTCTTCCCCAAGTTGAGGGCGTTGGCGGACAAGTACGGTATCCTCCTCATCTCCGACGAGGTTCAGGCCGGCCTCGGACGTACGGGTAAGTGGTTCGGCATAGAGCATTGGGACACCGTCCCCGACATCATCGGTGTGGCCAAGGGCATAGCCTCCGGTCTCCCTATGGGGGCCATGATAGCCAAGGCGGAGATAATGGACTGGCCCCAGGGCGCCCACGCCAACACCTTCGGGGGAAACCCGGTGGCGGCCGCCGCCGCCCTCAAGACCCTTGAGCTTATAGAGAGGGAGCTGATGGAGAACGCCCGCACCGTGGGCGAGTACTTCCTGAAGGGGTTGAAAGAGGTTCAGAAGGAGCATGAGGAGATAGGGGATGTCAGGGGTAAGGGCCTGATGATAGGGGTTGAGTTTGTAAAGGACAGGGATAGCAAGGAGCATCACCCCCGGCTGAGGGATAGGGTGGTGCTGGAGATGTTCAAGAGGGGTGTTATAACGTTGGGGTGTGGTCCGAGCTCGCTCAGGTTTTCCCCGCCGCTTATCGTGAAGGAGGAACATGTGGACGTTGCTGTGGAGGTCTTCGCGGAATCGGTTAAAGCCGCCAAGGAGGGGTTGGCAAGCTGAAAAGGGATGTGGACGTAAGACCTCAGAGTCTTGACGAGTTCGTGGGGCAGAGGGATGTGGTGGAGAATTTGAAGGTCTTCATAAGGGCGGCGAAGGAGAGGGGGGAGCCGCTTGAGCACGTCCTTCTGGTGGGGCCACCGGGGTTGGGAAAGACCACCCTCGCCCTCCTCATAGCGAAGGAGATGGGGGTGGATATAAAGACCTCCTCCGGTCCCTCCCTTGAGAGGCCGGCGGACCTGGCGGGGATACTGACATCGCTACAACCGGGGGGGGTTTTCTTCATAGACGAGATCCACAGACTACCCCGGCCCGTGGAGGAGTACCTCTACACCGCCATGGAGGACTTTTACATAGACGTTGTGATAGACAGAGGGGCGGGGGCCAGGAGTGTCAGGTTGTCGCTGCCTCGGTTCACCCTCGTCGGGGCCACAACAAGGATGGGGCTTCTGACCAAACCCCTCAGAAGCCGTTTTGGGATCGTCTTCCGCTTGGACTACTACTCGGTTGAGGAGCTGACGGAGATACTCAGGAGATCGGCAAGGCTTTTGGGGGTTGATGTGGAGGATGGGGCCCTGGTGGAGATAGCCAGGAGATCCCGTGGAACGCCGAGGATAGCGAACAACCTCCTGAGAAGGGTGAGGGACTTCGCCCAGAGCGAGGGTAGGGATGTCGTGGATCGGGGGCTGGCGATCGGCGCACTCAAAAAACTGGGGATAGACGACCTCGGTCTTACATCGGACGATCTGAGATACCTCCAGGTCCTCTACGAGAAGTTCAGGGGTGGACCGGTCGGCTTGAAATCCATCGCCGCTGCCCTGTCCGAAGACGAGGGTACGGTTGAGGAGGTTATAGAGCCTTACCTCCTGAGGACGGGCCTTATAGAGCGCACACCGAGGGGTAGGGTCTTGACGCTGAGGGGGGTTCAACACTTGACAAAGGGGCGCCTTACCTGACCGAGGCCTTCCTCAGCCTGTTCATCACAGCCCTTCCCAGTCCCTCCTCCTCCACGGGCAGCACGGCAACCGCGGGATAGTCCAGTTTGTCTATTCTGTAAAGTATTCCGAACAGGTTTTGGGCCACCTCCCTCACATCACCCCTCTGTGAGAGATGCACCACTTCACCTTCAACCCCCCATATGGGTTTGGGGGAGAGGAGGAGGACACGGCCGTACCTCGCCCTCAGTCTGAAGTAATCGTTCCAGTCCCCGATCAGGAAGAGGGGTGTCCTGGGGGAGTAGTGTTTTTTCAGCATTCCCGGTGCTACGGTCCTCCCATCTCTTGGGAGCTCAACCCGTTTTCCGAGCACCCTCTCCACCTCCTCTACGGGTAGACCTCCCGGACGGAGGAGTAAAACCTTACCTTCTGAAACGGCCAATATCGTGGATTCAACCCCTATCCTTGTTGGTCCGGCGTCCAAGATCACGTCAACCCGTTCCCCCAGGGTCTCGGCCACCTGTTCCGCCGAAGTCGGACTGACATAACCGAAGGGGTTGGCGCTCGGTGCGGCTATCGGCCTTCCGGAGTACTCTATGAGCTTCAGGGCGACGGGATGGTCCGGCATCCTGACGGCGACGGTTGGGAGGCCCGCGGTCGTTATGGGGGGGACCCTATCAGATTTTTTCAGCACAAGCGTCAGAGGACCCGGCCAGAACTCCTTTATAAGCCTTCTCGCATCCTCCGGCACATCATCAACCACAAGGGACAGGTGATCGGCTGAGGAGATATGTACGATCAGGGGGTCAAATCTGGGACGACCCTTCACCTCGTACACACGGGCGACGGCCTTCGGGTTCAGGGCATCCGCCCCCAGACCGTACACCGTCTCCGTGGGGAAGGCCACAAGCCCCCCTCTCCTTATAACCTCTGCCGCAAACCTTATGTTCCTCTCGGAAGCCGGGAGGAGGTTTTTCAAGCCGGTAATTGTAAAGGGGGGTTGAAAATCGTTCGGATACAACGGTAGAATAGAGGTATGCGGTACGTCCTGACGTTGGTGGTTGCTGCGTTTTACCTAACACCACTTTACGGAATACCCTACTACGCGAAGAGATACCTGAAGAACTGCAGCGAGTGCCACACGGGGTACGCGAAGAGCAGCTACAGAGCGGAGAGGTTCAAGTCAAACCTGTACATGCCCGAGAACTACAACCCCAAGATGAAGACAGTGGCGTTCAGGAGAGGAGGGGAGATATACCTCCCCCAAGACCTCCCCGTCTCCTTCAGGGTGAGGGCGTTCCTGGGTATGCTGGCCAGGGAGGGGGAGTTCAGATCTTACGGGGACGTGGGTGTGAACCTGTACTCCTCCTTTAACCTGAGCTCGGTGTCCTCCTTCTTCTTTTCACTCGGCGGCTCCCTGTCCGACAGCGCCCTCAACGTTTTCAGGGATGTCCTACTCTACCTCAAGATGCCGGCGAATTCCAGGTTTGGGATGGGGAAGTTCAGCCTGTCCGAGTTCTTCATAAAGCGGAACGCGGTTTTGACGTATAGGGGTTTGAGGGCTTACGAACTCGCGGAACTGGAGGGTATCGGGGCTTTTCTCAGTTTAACGCCGTTTTTGCAGTTCGGCCTTCTGGACGCGAGGAACGGAAGGCCCTTCCTGAGGACGGGGGCGAACACCGAACACTTCTCCTTTGCCCTTGTGGCCGTTCCCGTTGACGGTTTCCAGAGGTTCGGATGTGAGGTGAGAACGCGTTTTGGGGGGTTTGACCTGTTCGCCGTGTCCTTCCTCGCCCTGGATCAAAAGCTGGGTAGGTTTGACTTGGAGGACAGCACCGCATCCGTCATAGGATCCTACGGCCTTGACCTAACGTTCGGCAGGTATTACGCCTCCCTGCTCTACAACTACCGGGGGGCGTTTAAGGGTGTACCGGAAAACCACACGAGCCTCCTGACGCTGTCCTTGGGCTTTTTCCCCGTGGAGAACCTGAAGGTCTCCCTTGAGGGGGGATACGAGTTCGCCGTCGCCTTTCCCAAGAGGGGCACCTACGTGGGAATAGCAACGGATTGGGCGTTTTAGAAAAATGTTGGAGTTCAACCGGGAGTGGGAGAGGTACAAAAGGTTGGTGGAGGAGGGGTTGGACGCCTTTTTGCCCTCAGAGGAGGAGTACCCCCAGGTCCTCTACAGGGCCATGAGGTACGCCGTCTTCACGGGTGGGAAGCGCCTCCGACCCGTCCTAACCCTCGCGACGTGTGAGGCCTTCGGTGAGGATCCGAAAGCCGTCCTACCCCAGGCCGTGGCGATTGAGCTGGTGCACACCTTTACGCTTGTTCATGACGACCTACCCGACATAGACAACGACGACTTCCGCAGGGGAAAGCCCACCGTCCACAGGGTGTTCGGGAACGCCATAGCCATACTGACGGGGGACGCGCTTTTCGCCCACGCCTTCAGGGTCCTCGTGGAGGGAAACTTCCCCCCGGATGTAAAACTACGGTTTCTGAAGGAGATGAACAACGCCCTGTGCTACAAGGGTGTGATAGAGGGACAGGTGGCCGATATACTTTCCCTGGAGGGGAATCCCGGTTTGGAGGACATGCTGTTCATCCACTCCCACAAGACGGGTAAGCTCATAGAGGCCTCTGTGGTCATAGGCGCCATAGCAGGGGGGGCGGGGGAGGAGGAGGTGGCCGCCATCCGGAGGTACGGGAGGAACATAGGTCTCGCCTTCCAGATCATGGACGATGTGCTGGACGCCGTTGGGGACGAGGAGGAGGTCGGGAAGAGGTTGCGCAAGGATTTCAACAAGGCTTCGGCCGTAAGGATTCTGGGTCTTGAAGGTGCTAAGAGAAGGGCGGACCACCTGATAGAGGAGGCCGTCTCCCTTGTGGAGGAGGTGTTGGGGGAAAGGGGAGGGTTCCTCAGGGATATGGCCCGTTTTATAGGGAGCAGGACCTACTGACTCATTTGAACTGGTCCAGGTAAAGGTTCATGAGCTGGCGTGCCGTCTGTGAGACGGCGTTTTTGAAATCCGCCCCCGTGCGCACGTTCTTTATCTCCTTTCTCAGTTGGTTCTCACCGACCCTTATGATCTGTCCCGTTTTACCATCGTAGAGGGCTATGACCACGTCAACCGTGTTGTCGGATGAGGACTTCACGCTTCCGAAGAAGTAAACGTCGGGCGCAAAGCCCTGAGACGTCGTGTAGACCACCCTCTCGTTCAACGTCTTCCAGGTGTACCCCCTGGTCTGAAGGGCGGAGTTCACCCTCTGGACGTCCATTATGTCCAGCCTGGGATTTCTGGAAAGCTCGCCGTATATGTATATCTGAACGGAATCACCTAAGTTCAGCGAGCTGACCTTTACGTCCTCCTCCTTGAAGGGGAAGACTATGAGTTTTTTTATCACGAGGCCCGCCGTTTTGTGGGCCTTGTTGAGTTCGTCCAAGACGAGGGGTGTTATGTCGTGCCTTGGGTCAACCCATACTGCCGTGCTTATGTCCAACACGGCGTCGTACCCCATGTCCTTCGCTATCTTCTCGGCGGTTTCCCTAACCTTCTTGACGTAGGGGGTCATAACCTCCTTGGACTTGGCCTCCACCTGTCGTATTATCTCCCTGTTTATGCTGTCAAGCCTGTTCTCAAGGATCTCGATCTCCCTCCACCTCAAAACCTTCTCACCGTCCGTCAGCATGGGCCATTGCTTGAAGAGGTTTTCCCTGGCGGAGTCGAGTTTCATCTGGAAGGAATCCCTTTTGATCTCAAGTGTCGCCTTGAACCTCATCACCTGCTCCTTGGCATCCCGCAGATCTATGTACTCGTTGTATATCCTCTCCATGTCTATGAATGCTACCTTGAAGGTCTGGGTTAGCAGGAGGGTCAGAACCATCTCAACCTCGCAACCCTTTGATACCTGATCTCCACCCAAACCCGGACGGAATCCCTGCTCCAATCGCCACCGTACACGCTATCGATCACGACGAGGGCGAAGTTGTCCGACTCGTCCAACCGACCTTCAATTCCACCGTCCAGCCAAACGGCAACCGTATCACCCTGCCTTACCCCGTACCTGGTTGAGTATCCCTCCGGGGGTTTGGGCGCTGAAGAGCTGCCGGATCTGGCAAAGAGCGACCTGGCGCTCCCGAACAGGTCTCCCCTTTCGGAGGGTGATATGAAGTAGATGCTGTCAAGGACGAATATGAGGTTGTTGCGATAGCCCTCGTCCTCCGGATCGCATTTGAAGAGGGGTTCGGTGCTGTCCCCCGGGTTCACGCAGGCCGCGCTGTGGAAACCCGATCCGAACGAGTACAGCTCAAACCTCCCCTTAAGGGGTTCAACCTCCAGGGTATCGCTCTCCTTTATATCGGAAGGGGCATGTGCCAACAGGATGTACTTGGGAAACCTCTCCGCCACCCTCACGGAGGTGTCCATTCCGGTGTACAGCAGGTGTGGTTTGGGGTCCAGACCCAAGAACTCGTACTCCTCCGCCCCTTCAAGCGAGTACCAGTGGACCTCAAGCCTACCGCCGTCTTCATCCCCCACGACACGGGCAAACCTCGGAGGGGAGGGGAGCATCCCCTGGCCGCACCCGTAGAGGAGGAGCAGAAGGACCGTCAACCTTTTCATACGTCTATCCTTATGGCGTACCCCAGAGCCTCCTGTGCAAGGTTCTGTATCTCCCGGATTATGTTCTCGTCCGTCGTACCGGTAAGTCCCACGTCTATGAACACGGGCTCCGTGCTTGTGAACATCCTCGCCCTCGTCGGGGCGGATATCCTGTCCGAGAGGTGGTCGTCCACTATGACGAGGTGGTAATCCCGCGGGTCCTTCAGGAGATCCTTCACCTTTCTCTCGGCCGTGCGCACGTCCTCCGTCTCAAACACGTCAACACCCGCCAGCATGAATCCGGGGGCGAACTGCGGCCTGACTATGGCCAAAACCCTACCCTTCTTCATGGGGAGCTATTCTAAAGGGGGTAGGGTTGACAGGTTTTCACACGGGGCTTTAGAATAAACTCTATGCTGGTAGCCATCCTGATAACTTACTGGGAAGAGGAGATGCGCTTCAGGTACGAGGAGATCAGCGAGAGCTGGACGGACGTGGACAGGGCGGTGAGGGGAAACGGAGAGATTGCGGGACACTTCGGGGATTCGGTTTCTCTCTTCATAGGGACGACCTTCCGCGACACCGTGTCCTACAAGAGGGATGCGAGCGCTCTGAGAAAGGGTGTGATAACCTACTCCCTGGTCGCCGCCGCGGGGGTGGGTCTCATGGGGATCGGTGGGTGTATCTACTTCCTCTTTCCCGAAAACAGAAGTACGAACAACTTTTTCAAATCACCCATGCCGTGGCTCATCGCCGGTGGTGCGCTGCTCGCCGGATCCCTTATCAGGTTGAGCAAGGGTTTTGACGCCTACGTCGGGGATGAGGACCTAAAGTACATCGTAAGTGTGGAGGCCAAGAGGGATGGGGATATGGGATATCTGGAGATAAGGACGGATTACTACTACGCCCTCCTCTTCCTCGCCGGCAAGTTTGAGTACGACCCCAAGGAGGACGGCTGGAGGCTCAAAAAGTTCACGCACGGTATGTGGAAGTCCCGGGAAAGGATGTTCAGGAAGAGCAACATGAAGTACGACAGCGTGGTGACGAGGATCTCGAGTAAGGGTCTTGTCAGAAACAAGAAGCCGGGCGTGTGGATCATACCCATGCACAAGGCCGGAAGGAACATATACAAACTCTACACCCCTGGGGCCGCATACGAGATAACCTACATGGAAGACAAAGTGGCCGTCCTGAAGATAAGGAAGCGGTTCAAAAAGCTATTCTGACCGAACGGCCGCACCCACTACGAGGACTACCATGACGCCCTCAAACTGGAACTTAAACCTCATGTTTTCCCTCCTCTCAAAGGCCGTATGCACGCCTATGAGGTAGAGCATCAGGAGCGAGAGGAGGGCCGTATCGGGCCTCCTCAGCAGAGAGGGCAGGAGGAGTAGAAAAGCCGCTATGAGGAGAAGTGTGGTTATACCGGGTGATCTACCGCCAAACCACCCGTAGAGGAGGTTGTAAAACCCCGTCCACACCTTTAGGGATTCAAACTTTTCAACGTTTACGCCGTCAAAGAGACCCCTGAAACCGTCAAGGTAGGCGTAAGGTGGCAAGGTGAAGGTTTTAAAGGAGGAAAGGGTGGCGCGAAAGTACACGTAGGGATGGCGCAGGAAGAGGTTCAGGTTGTCCCTGAGGAGGAGTCTGGAAACCTTCGGGTATACAGCGTGGTTGTAATTCACACCACCGGTTGTGGGTTCCCTGAGGGAGTCCAAGCTGGGAACGCCGTAGTTCTTTTCCCATTCAACCCTCTCGGCGTAGACTTCGGGTGGGGAGAAGGGGGGCAGGGTCATGGCCGCGGATAACATCCCCTTGTCGTGGAGGGTCTGGAACCTCTTTCCATCCCATCCGGGCATACCCCAAACCATCTTCTGTAGGTTCATGCCGATCCAGCTGGACGGGGAGAAGAGGCCGAAGAGGAGCAAATTCTTGAGATACCACAGGAGTGTGGGTGTGGACATCAGAAGTACCAGGACGACCGCCCTTTTCAGTCGCACGGAGTACCATAGGGCGGCGGCCAACAGGGGGAATATCACCAGATGGTAGCTCGCCCTCGTCAGGGTTAAGAGGGAGAGGGATAAAAGGGCCACTACGAGATAAGACGTCCTGCGTGTCCTCACAAACCTGACGAGGAAAAGGGCCAGGGCAGATGTTAGAAAGGCGGTCATGTAGGTGTAGAAATACCAGGTCTCGTAGAGGATGGAGGAGGGGTTCAGGACAAAGGATACGCCCACGAGGGCGAAGGAGGGCTTCGGACGTATACCCATCTCCAATCCGAGGAGGTAAAGGAAGGCGGATATACCCGCCCCCATCAATAGGAAAAGGGGGTCCAGAACACCCTCCGGAGGTATACCCGCCTTTAAGGTTAGGGCTGTCAGGAGGTTGAAGAGTGGGGGTTGCATGTGGAGGTTCTTCAGGATGTTGAGAACGGACTCCTCCTTTAACCATAAGGGATCGAGGAGTTGCCACGCCCACACGAGGGAGGAGGTGTCAAACCTTATACCCACCACTCCCCTCAGGAGGAGACGGCTCAGGGCGAAGAGGATGAGTGTCGCCAAAAGCCATGTATGCCTCCGACCTAAAGCCTGCTCTCCTTTAAAAACCATTTGAGGAACTCCATTAAGGCCCTTTTGCGGTGGCTTATGGCGTTCTTTTCCTCCGGTTTCATCTGTGCAAGCGTCCTGTCGTGCCCGAGAGGCAGGAAGATGGGATCGTATCCAAACCCCCCATCACCCATCTCCTGGGCGGTTATGTACCCCGGAAGTTTCCCCGTAAAAGTTCTGAACTCCTCGCCATCGTAAAAGACGAGGGCGGTCCTGAACTCGGCGTACCTGTCCCTCTCTCCCCTCAGGAGGTACAGGAGCTTCTCCCTGTTCTCCCTGTCATCGCCCCCTGAGAACCTCGCGGAGTAAACGCCTGGTGCCCATCCCAAAGCCCGCACGAAGATACCCGTGTCCTCACCGAGGGAGGGCATGCCCGTCCTCTCAAAGGCATAAACCGCCTTGATCCTCGCGTTCTCCTCCAGGGATCCTCCCGTTTCCTCAGGGGAGCTGAGGGAAAAATCGGGAAGGTAAAAGAGTTCAAGGCACCTACCCACCATTTCCTTAACCTCGCGGAGCTTGTGGGGGTTGGAGGTGGCGAGGAGTATTGCCGGCTTTCCCAAGCCTCTATTGTAAAGGGGTTTCGGCCGTAGAATACCCTCCATGAAGAAGGTTCTCTTCTTCTTTGTGGGTTTGGTGGCGGTGGTGGGCTACATCCTCTTCGCCGCCTCCCGCAATTACGTCTATTACCTGACGGTGGACGAACTTTACGCGGAGGTTGACAGGTACGATGGGAGGAAGGTAAAGGTTTCCGGAACGGTGGTTGAGGCGGAGAGGGGAGGAAGGGAGATGGAGTTCACCATATCCGAGAACGGTAAAAGCGTTCGTGTGAAGTACAGGGGGGCGGTACCCGACGCCTTTGCGGTGGGTATGCCCGTCGTGGTGGAGGGGAGGTACAGCGGTGGTCGGATAGAGGCGACCACGGTCCTTACGAAATGTCCCTCAAAGTACGAATCGCAGTCTCGGTAGTCCTCTTCGTCTCCTGTTCCCGGAACACCGGTGGGGAAACACCGGTGGATGAGAGGGTTTTCGTAAGGGTGGACACGGTCAGAAGGGGGGTTCTCTCCAGGGAGATAGACGTGTGGTGCCGGGTGAGGGAGGAAGGGGCCTTCTTCGTACTGTCCGACG
>JALWZG010000104.1 GCA_027002825.1 Caldifarciminota bacterium | reverse complement strand
CTCCCAACCGTATTCTGGTCATAGAGTGGGACAGCGTGAAGACCTACGGCTCATCTTCCGGCTCGGCGAATTTCCAGATCCAGATAAAGGAACTGCCAAACCTCACGGATCCCACCCTCCAGAGCGAAATTTATTTCCTTTACAAGAACACGGACTTCGGTTCCTCAACTCCTTCGGCCACCATAGGGATAGAGAGCGTCTTCGGAGATACCGGCCTCGCCTACACGGGATCGGCCATAACGGGTACGTCCCCCAACATCTCCGCCATAGATACGAACGTGGTTATCATGTTCTACAAGGACGTGGCCACAGAGGTTTCGGAGAGGACGCGGGATAACGGCGAGACCACAGGCTACGCCACGGTCTACTCCTCCTCCGGCAGGATCGTGGGCAGGGTAAAGGTTGAGGATGGAGCAGTTGATCTGTCCCCTCTGAGGCTACCTTCAGGCGTCTACTTCGTACGCACGGGCAGAAAGATAACGAAACGTGTTGTAAGGTAAGGGGTGGGGGAGGGTGTCTCCTCCCCTTCCCTCAAAAGATCTCAACGAAACCCAGCTCTAGGGCCTCCTTTAAGACCTTCTCCCATCCCATGTGTTCAAGGACGGTGTACCTGTGGGGCCTGGTGGATGAGGCCGTTGAGAACACCGTTCTGGCGTCCCTTTCGCTCAGCTTTACGGAAGGTGGAAATCCCACCTTTAACAGGTAGTTCCTAACCTCCTCCCATCTCTCCCACCCGTTCAACTTCAAAAAAAGGGGTGTGAAGATACCGACCTGAACACCGTGTTTTTCACCGTATCCGATCGCATCAAGGGCGTGGCTTATCTTATGCTCCGGCCCGCTCGCCGGCCTGGACGACCCGGCCATTTCCATGGCCATTCCGCTCAATATCAACCCCCAAACGAGGACCTCCGTATCCCTCTTCGGATGTATTCCCATCACCCCCATCGCTCCGGTTTTCGCCATAGCAGAGGCCTCAGAAACGTAGGGTTCCTCCGAGAGGTTCTTGAACCTGTCCCAATCGTACGAGGCTGAGAGGTTTGATATCGCATCGCCCACACCGGCAAGGATACCCCACTCCGGAGATGAGGATATCACGTCCAGGTCTACCACCAATCCGTAGGGTAGGGTTAGGAAAAGGCTCTTACCGTTTACAACCGAAACGGGTGATGCTATACCATCGCTTGAGGGAAGTGTTGGGACGGATACAAAAGGTATGCTTCTCTCGTAGGCCAGCAGTTTTGCCCTGTCTATGACACTTCCCCCTCCCACGCCTATTACGAGATCTGCTGATACGCTCTCCGGAACTTCAAACGCCGTATAAACCCTACAGTTCAAAACCCTTGCTATCCTCTCGCCGTATCCCCTTGAAAACTCCCTCCCGGTTATCACAACCGCCCTTCCCCCAAACCTCCCCTTCAAGGGCTCAAAAGCCTCCTCAAGTATCCCCCACCCCATGCGAAAGAACCCGTAGAACCTCATACCCTCCGAAGCATCCTCCTTACGAAAAGTCTTATGACCAGCCAGAAGGCCTCCCAGATGATCCTCTTGCTCAGCTTGGATTTCCCAGCACGTCTTTCAACGAAAATTATCGGGATCTCACACATCTTGAACCCCTTATACCAGAGCGTGAAGTTCATCTCTATCTGGAAGGCGTAGCCGTCGGAGCGGATCCTGCTGAAATCCACCCTTTCAAGGGCCTCCCTCTTGAAGGCCTTAAACCCACCCGTTAAATCGTTTATCTTTATACCCGTTAGGAGTCTGGCGTATTGGTTGGCGAAATAGGAGAGGAGTAGGCGACTTATGGGCCAGTTCACGACACTAACCCCGTTGCAGTATCGGGAGCCTATCACCACATCGCACTCCTCAAGCGCCTCTACGAGCCTCTGCACATCCCTTGGGTTGTGTGAGAAGTCAGCGTCCATCTGAACTATCACATCATAGCCCTGTGTGAGGGCCCATTTGAACCCTTTGATATAAGCGGATCCGAGTCCCAGTTTCCCCTCCCTCTTGATCAGGTGAACCTTGGGATCACTTCTACCCATCTCTTCAACTATTTTCCAGGTCCCGTCCGGTGAGTTATCGTCCACGACAAGAACCTCAGGGTCTATCGGCAAAGCCCTCAGCTCCTCCACCAAATCCCTGATGTTCTCCGCCTCGTTGTAGGTAGGTATCACCACCAGGACTTTCAAGGGTGAAGATTATACAAGGGAGAACGGACGGTTGGCATCAAACACCTCTTCTGCGGATCACGAGGTACTCTCCTATGGCGAGGGCGTCAAGGTCGGATTCCCTCAGCGTGTATACGGCCTGTTCAGGCGTGTAAACGATGGGTTTTCCGTGTAGGTTGAAGGATGTGTTGAGGACGGCGCCCACACCCGTTTTTTCCTTGAACCTCTTTATCAACCTGTAATACGTGGGGTTGTCCTCCTCGTAAACCACCTGGGGTCTTCCGGTCAGATCGCTCTGGTGCAAGGCCGCGGGAATGTCCCTGACGGCCTCCTTATTGGCCGGATAGGCCAGTATCATGTACCTCTCGCTCTTCGTCCTAAGGGGAACCTTGAAATACCTTTCAAAATCCTCCTCCATAACGGATGGGGCAAAAGGCATCCAGAAATCCCTCTTCTTGATCATCCTGTTTATCCTCTGGACGACCTCAAGTCTTCTGGGGTCGGCAAGGATGGACCTGTTCCCCAGGGCACGCGCCCCCCACTCCGCTCTACCGAAAAAGCGGGCCACAACCTTCCCCTCCGCCAGCATCTCCGCCACGTACTCGTGGATATCCGGGCCTATCTCCTCTATCCTGAACTCCTTCCCGTCCAAACCCTCAAGCGCACCTTCTATCTCCCCTTTTCCGAACTCCCTTCCGAGGTAAAGGGTGTCTATGGGTTGGGGTTTTATACCGTTTTGTGCGGTTATATAGGCGGCGGCGCCGTAGGCCAAACTCTCATCACCCGCCGAGGGCATGACGAAGACGTTTTTAAACCTGGAGAGCAGGTGGTAGTTCATCTTTACGTTCATAAAAACACCCCCCGCGGCCGCGAGGTTCTCGTGTCCTCCCCTTATGTTGTCAATCCAAGCCAGGACGGTCTCCTCAAGGAGCCTCTGGGCCACGTATGCCACCACGTCAAACCTTACCTTGAAAAAGAGCCTTGAGAAAAGCCTGAGGTAGTCCGCCTTGTAAACCCCACTCCTGTTGATTATCCTGTCCCCCTCAACCCCGAAAAGCCCTTTAACCCTGGAGTAGATCTTCTTTACACGCTCGTTGTAGTTCACGTACGGGGCCAAACCCATCACCTTGTACTCGTGGGATAGGGGTTTCATCCCCAGATACTCCGTTATCCTCGTGTAGAACTCCCCTATGGAGTTGTAAGCCGATATCCGTCCCTTTCTCTCCAGCCTCAAACCCTCGCCCACGTAGTAAGAGCCGCTCAGACCATCTCCAGCACCGTCAAGCGTGACCACAAGTGCCTTTTCAAATCCGGAGCCGAAAAAAGCCGTCGCAGCGTGGCCGAGGTGATGTTCAACGAATGCAACCGGAGCTTTTATACCGAGATCGCCCAACGCCTTTTTAACCTTCTCCTCCCTCTTTGAGAACCAGCGTGAGAGCCGGACGGCTATATCAACGTAAGAGCTACCCTGAAGGAAGGTCCTGGGAAGGAGTCGGTAGGCCGCTTGATAAAAACTCCGTGGGAATTTCGGCGAGGAAAACTCCTCGGGAAGGAGGGGGGGAGTGAGCGTGGCCACAGCCACCACATCAACCGTATCCACGCCGGAAAGTCTCAAAACCTCCTTAACAGCCTCTTTTGGGAACCCTCCTTTCTCCTTTTCGTGGTGCAGCCTTTCCTCGGAGACCATCGCCAAGAGCTTACCGTTTTCCATCACACAGGCCGTGGCCGTGTGTCCGTCGTGTATTCCCAAAACCTTCATCGGCAGCCTATTCTAAGGGTGTGATTCAAAACCCCTCCAACGTGTTCGGCGGGCGGGGATAGAAAAGGACACCCTGAGCCGAACCCTACCCGCGCTGTCCGTAGGCAAGACCTCAAAAGCTCCGTAGTAATACCGAAAGCCTTTGTAAAACTTGAAAACCCTCCTTCTGGCGAGGTTGAAGCCCCCCTGTTTGGTAAAGGGAAAGGCTCTTCTATCAGGTAGACGGTGGTCTCAGGGGAGACGAAGAGCGAGTCATAACACAGAAACTTTATCCAGACGTAGGGGGAGTCGGAGCGGACGAGAAACCGTAGATCAAGTTCATATTCTTTGGCGTAGTATTCGTCTTCGGGACTGAAATACCCAAAGTCTATCCACACCCTGTGCGTATCGTTTGTTGTGGTCTTAGCGTAAACGTCCTTATGCCAGAGGGTGATGGCGCAGCTATACTTATCTATAGCCGGATTTGAAGGCTTAACCTCACGGCATATACCGTTTTTACCGTCCAGAACAACGAACCGGATGATACACGTAAGCTTTCCCGACACCACCGCAATCTGCAAAGAAAAAGCGATATACCTACTCATCTTTCCGTTTACGAGAAACATTTACACTCTAGCCTTGAGGTGAGGAGCCTGCCCGGAGACCCGTAAGTTTCAACATCACATAAAAAGTGCGAGCAACAAGAGATAGCGAGAGTGTTAGTGTACAGTGAGGTGGTCTTGAAGTTTTTGAGTATTGTGAGGTTTATTCTGCGAGTGGCAGGCTCATTTTCAGGGGCAAGGGTAGGGTTTCTTTGCCTGTGGGTGTGTATTTCGTCAAGGCGAGAGACAAAGTTTTTAAGGTTTTGATTAGATAAACGCAATTGCAAAAACTCTGTTTCACCATTAAAATTTGACTTCATGCTGCTTCAGCTGCTGCTCTCGGTTGAACCTGCACCGGACTCCCTCTTTGGAAGGTGGGAGGTATGGGAGTACTTTCAAAAGGCCGACACCACACCCCTGCCGGAGGAGCCTCAGGGCTACACCCTAAAACTCGGAAACCACATAGCCCTTCAGGATACGTGGTACGACCGGGTTATGTACAGATTCCTCAAAAACCACCCGGCTATCATCCCGTAGAAAACTCCCTCCCGTTCAGCCCCTTCGGTCAAACCCCGGAAAGCAATCTGCTATTTCCTACAGCAAAACCTAAACAAACCCCGGAAACTGTATGAGTTCCTTATTGAGGCCGCAGAGAAGTACAAGCAGACTTCCCGTCTCAACCTCTTCGCAAACCCCGAACAGCCTTATAATCTCAGCGTGAATCCCGATCCCGATAAAGACCTTATAAACCAGATTCAAAACCCGGACCTCCGCATTATTGCCCAGATACTGCAGGGACATACCCAGATTCTTCAAGGACATACCCAGATTCTTCAAAGGCAAACCCAGATTCTTCAGGAGCATAGCCAGAAGCTTGAGAAACTTGACGAGATTAACGAGAAACTTGATAAACTTGACGAGATTATAACCAAACTCGGCAATATCCAAATCGTCCTGAACCTCACACGGGCAGAGGTGAGCGAGTACCATCTACTTAAGACCTTTATATCACACCTTCAGGAGGAGGGCAGGGAGATTAAGGGGGTGGTCATTACGGGGATAGTGAGAAGGGAAGGCTACGATGTTTTAATAGAGACGAACAAGGGGCCCATTCACGCCGAGGTAAAGACCTACCTGTCAAGAAAGATGGCGAAAGAGGCAGTAAAGCAGCTAGGGAACGTCCAAGGGGAAGCGTGGGTAGTTGCCCGCTTTATAGACAGTCAGGCCTACGAAGTACTTCAGAAGGCGAACGTTAAGGTCTACGGCTACTCTCCCAGACTGGGGGGTATGACCGTGATAAAGAACCCGGAGGACCTGAAAGATGCGGATGCGTAAGAAAGGAAGCAAAGGTCGTTTTATGAAACAACGGCAGTCCTTACCCTCACAGACTTCTGAGAACCTTCTCCACCCTTTCAGGGTTGAACCCCACGACGGCCACTTCACCGTTTATCACAAGTGTTGGAACGGCCGTTATACCGTAGGACTCCGCCAGAGCGCAACAGGAACCGTCCTTACACTCCTCCGCCCTATGGACGATCAACTTCACCCCTTCCGGGAGGAAGTGTCGCACGACCACCTCCATCCGATCGCACAGCTTACAATCCGCCCTGAAAAGTTCAACCTTCACCATATCCTCCGATTTTAAACCCGATGATGGGTTTAAAGGAGGGACTCCCTCCACTCCCAGATGCTCTCAGGTATCTCCTGGGATATGCGTATTACGGATGAGGTTCCGAGCCACATCAAACCGAAGGCGCTGACGGCCACCGTCAAGGCGAGGATCATCTGGTTCAGGAACGTGCTTACGACTATCAGGACCAGCAGATATGTCCCGAACCAGACCTCCATTTTCGCCAACCTAAGGCTTTTGCTTATCCCCTTGAGTTTCAACCTCCCCCGCTCTCCCGCCTTGGGTGTCCTCTCAAACACACCTCCTTCCCCGAAAATACCTTCCAAAACCGCGTTGGTGTTGTTTATCATGAGACCTCCCACTATCGCCATACCTATAGGTATGAAGAACAGGGTTTTCCAGTCCCTTTTTATGAACGAGTACGCCACACCAAAGGCCACCCATACCGCGAGTATTGAGAACACGGCAAAGCCTCCCATCACCGTGTACAGCATCTCATACCTTCCCGTAAACTTGAGGTAAAGGATATAGGGGAGGAGTAGGAGTAGGACCACACCGAGCGGATATCCAAAATTTCCAAGGGTTTGCATAAAAACCTCAACTTTCCAAGAAATAGGCCAGTCAAGGCTGAGAATCCTTTTCCAATACTTCTTCGCCACCTGAACACCTCCCTTTGCCCAACGCTTCTGCTGTGATTTGAAGGCGAGGATTGAATCCGGAAGTTCCGAGAAACACACCACATCCGGCAGATAGAGTATCCTATAGCCCTTACTGTAAAGCCTTATGGACAGGTCGGAATCCTCCGTCAGGGTATCGGTTTCCCATCCACCGACCCACTCAAGGGCCGATCTCTTCAAAATCCCCGCGGTTCCGTTGAAGGTCATCCACATACCCGTACGACTCCTCACAAACTGTTCCACCACGAAGTGAAGGTTGAGCATAAAGGCCTGTGCCATGGTGAAAACACTGGATTCCTCGTTCAGGAACCCCCACCTCGTCTGCACCCCTGCCAGCTTGGGATCTTCCTCAAGGAAGGGTACGGTCTTCTTGAGAAAGTCCTTTGGAGGTATGAAATCGGCGTCAAATATGGCGAAGTAATCGGCATCGGACAGTCGCATGCCGTAGGCCAACGCCCCCGCTTTAAAACCCTCCCTACCTTTCCTCCTCACGTGTTTGATGTCAAAGCCTTCCCTCTTGAGTTCCTCAACGACTTTGGACGCTATCAGGGGGGTTTCATCGGTTGAGTCGTCAAGGACCTGTATCTCCAGTTTGTCCTTCGGCCAATCCAGCTGGGCGGTGGCCCTTATAACCCTCTCAACCACAAAAGGCTCGTTGAAAACGGGCAACTGGACGCAAACCTTCGGATACCTCCTCAGCCGCGGGCGTTTCAACCTCCACCCCTTCAAAAGGGTGTAAAAGGAGAGCACGTGGTAGAGGTAGCGCAGGGATATCAGGGTGAAAACCCCCAGCAACAGAAGATAGACACCCAAAACTATACCCTCCAACTCCATCTGAGGTTGAAATTCTACTGCGGTTTCTAACTTAGAATTTGAGGACATGCGGAAGTGGGCGGTCTTCTGGTTGTCCTCTGCCGTTTTTCTCCTCGTTTCCATCCTGTACGCCGTTAGGCTCTGGGATTTAACCTCGGGGAGAAACCTCTACACCATAGACGACGCCTATATCCACATGGCCATCGCAAAGAACTTCGCCTTTCACGGGGTTTACGGAATAAGCAAACACTACTTTTCCAACGCCTCCTCATCCCCCCTCTGGACTCTCCTGCTCTCCGCATTCTTCAAACTCTTCGGAAAAAACATCCTCGCCCCCTTTGTTCTTGGGACGCTCTCCGGCCTCATCTCCATCCTCACGGCGTCCTGGATACTTTTAAGGGAGGGTACATCCCAAAGGGTTTCCCTCTTAACCCTGCTCTTCCTGCTGTTCGCTACGTCTTTTTGGGGACTCCTCTTTACGGGTCTTGAACACCTGCTCCAGATAGCCCAGGTCTTGGCCATAACCTATTCCTCCGCCCTTATCCTGGCCGGAAAGGAAAACAGGGCGTTAAAGGTTATTCTGGTCTTGGCTTCGCTGACGGCGAGCGTGACACGTCCAGAGTCATGGGTTCTGATAGGGACGGTGTTCCTACTGCTCATACTGAAAAGGGATTGGAGGTTTGCCCTTTTTTACGCGTTTATCTCCGCCCTTCCCGTCATCCTGATGGGGGTGTGGAGCATCTCAAACGGAAACGGGTTCTTCCCAAACACGTATTACGTGAAGGGGATAGGAAGGGATACACCTCTGATAAACCTCCTACTCCTCTACTCCCCCAAGATGACCCACATATCCGCCCAGGTTGCCCTCGTGATCGCGGCCCTGCTCTTTTCCCTTACGCACAGGGAGGACAGGGGTATCTTCACGTTTTCCCTACTCTCCCTCGTGGGATTTTCCTACATACTCCTCCTCGCCGCTTTTACCAACCTCCCCCTGTTCCTTGACAGGGGTGTTTTTGTGGACAGATTTTACCTCGTAGGCTTTAACTCCTTTCTGTTCGCCTCGGCCCTATCCGTGGGCAAGCTGGCCCTCCTCCTGGCGCTTTTGAGGTTTTCCTCCGTGGGATTTCACAGACCGGAGAACGTCATAACGTTCCTGATATTCGCGACGGTTGTGGCCCACTTTCACAGGGGAGGATTCGGATGGTTTTACAAATACGAGGCTTACCTGATCTCCGCGGTCGTGGCCTTCCTACCCGTGGTCGCCAGGGGTAAGGCCTCCCGAATCCACGCCCTTGCGTTCATTCCCATGCTTCCACTCCTCGTGAGGGGAACGGCCATCCTCAGGGAGATAGAACCGGCCGTGCGCATCACCTACCTCAAGAACTACCACCTGGCGGAGTTTGTAAGGCAGAACCTCAACGGAGAGGGCATAGCCCTTGACGATATAGGTTATGTCGCTTTCCTTTCCGATGCCAAAATCGTTGACTTTGTCGGATTGGGGACGTACGAGGTGGCATACCTGATAAGGGAGGGGAGGTTCAACACGGAGAGCATGCGGGAAATCGTTAAAAAATACGGGGTAAAGTTCGCCGCCCTGAGACCTCCTTGGTACCACAAATACGGTGGACTTCCGCCCGAATGGATGGTGGTGGGTATCTGGAAGGTTGAGGACATATACTACCCCGGCAGCAACTACTTCGTGTGGATGGCCGTGGACAGAGCGAGCGCCCTGAAGTTAAAGGTCTCCCTTGAGGACTTCACCAGAACCCTACCGAAAGGGGTGACGGTTGAAACCACGGAGCCTTTACCCCTCGGAGAGTTGACGGAAAAGGGATGGCGCTTTTAAAATATCCGACCTATGGCCGAGGTAGTGTTCGTTGAGGATGGGAAAATCTCACAGGCCCTTCTGCCCTTCACCCATCTGAAAAGTCCGGAAGACCTAAAGCTGGGTGCGTTCTCGTTTAGGGAAAGGTTGGAGAGGCTGTTGAGGAAAAGGGATGGAAAGTTCTTCTTCAAACCCACCGTACTCCTGAGGGAAATGCCGGAGGTGGACATCGTATCCATAGGGGATGAAATCGTAGGCGTAAAGGCGGGGAGTTTGAAAGAGGCCCTTGACGTCTTTGAAAGGGGAGCGTACGGGGGTAAGGAGGTGGAGGGGATGATACTGAATCGCCCGTGGGAGATACCCTACGCCGTGGAAAAACTGGTTGAATGGGATCTCAGGATAACGCTCTCGGAGAGAGGGGACGAGTTTGTAAGGCTCGGTGAGGTTTACGTACACAGGAGTGTGGGCGGGAGGTATTTGGACGTGGAGGGGTTCGGCCTCATAGACAGGGATGTAAAGGTGGGGCCGTTCGTACGCATCACGGGAGCCTTTTACGTGGGCAGGGGCAGCCTCATAAAACCCTTCACCTCAATAGACAACTCCGTCCTATCCGGCGTGTGCAAGGTGGCGGGGGAGATCTCACACACGGTTTTCATGCCGTTTTCCAACAAGCAGCACTCCGGTTTCATAGGACACTCAGTCGTAGGGGAATGGGTGAACATCGGTGCGGGAACGGAGGTCAGCAACCTGAAGAACACCTACGGCAAGGTTAAGGTGTACTCCTACCTGGAGGGGAGGGTTGTGGATACGGGGTTGCAGTTCATCGGAACTTTCATAGGGGATCACACCAAGATAGGCATAAACACGACGGTTTCCACCGGAACGGTATTCGGCGTGTTCGCCAACATCACCGCCGCGGACTCCCCAACACCCAAGTTCGTGCCCGACTTCTACTGGACGGGAGGAGGGAGGATGAGGTTGGAAAAGGCTCTAGAAATGGCGAAAAGGGTTATGGAGAGGAGGGGTCTTCAACCCTCCGAAGATTACCTCGGAAGGATAAGACGCGTCTACGAGTCCCTTAAACCCTTACCCTCTCAGGAAGATGGAGTTTGACCTCGGCTTGACGCTCACCAGCGGTCAGACCTTCTACTGGGGGCATCCCCAAGGGGAGGACTTCGTGTTCGGAAGACCCGACGGTGAGGGTTTCTGGTGGGGAGTTGCCCGCCACAGGGTCTGGAGGCTGAAGCAGGAGGGGGAGGACCTCGTCGTGGGTAGGGGCGATGTGGGGGAGGTGAGATCCCTCTTCTCTTTAGACACGGATCTGGGACGCCTAAAGGCCAGGGCGGAGGAGTTGGGAGATGAACCGCTCCTGAAAGCCCTAAAGGAGTACAGGGGCCTCCGCATTATGAGGCAGAACCCCTGGGAGATGCTCGTCTCCTTTATGCTCTCCCCTCAGAACAGGGT
>JALWZG010000103.1 GCA_027002825.1 Caldifarciminota bacterium | reverse complement strand
CTGCACGGGTGGGAGTTCAAGAGGTTGATGGGCGGCAAGGTCTTTTACAAAAGGGTGGGAAGGGCCACCCGGAGGTTTGCCATCACCCCGCGGGGTTTCTTCAGCCTTTCGCATCCAAAGGGGTACAACCTCCTCTTACTCGTTGAGGGGGATGTGGGGTTGAGGGATGCCCTGAGGGGATTTGTGCGGAGCTTAGAGGGGTTTAGGGATGCGGGCGAGGGGTACATACGGCTTGGAAACTACATAGTGAAGGCCTTGGGGGATGAACTCCTGATAGTCCATGAGGAGAGGGCGAAGTTCAGGATACTTTACGAGAGCTTCCTGGCGGGGAAGTCCAGGAGAAAGAAACTACTCGTCCCGGTGGAGTTGGGTGATGTGGACGTCCACTCCGCAGGGGCGTTGAAAAGGTTGGGATTCGTGATAAGGGAGGGCTTTCTCGTTGAGGTGCCCGAGTTCCTGGGGTTTCCACAACCCGCCGCTTTGAAGTCCCTTTTGAAGGCGATATCCGGAGTTGAGCGTTTTGAAACCCTCGCCATGAGGGCGGCCGAAATCCTCCTCTCCTCTTTCACCGTCTCCCCTTCGGAGCTGATCCTGCGCCTCATGTTGTGCAACAACCCCTATCAGGACCCCACGGGTAAAGTCGTCCTGAGGAAGATCTCAAGGGAGGATCTGGAGGAGATGCTACCCTAACCCGCCACTCCCACACGCGCGGGTTTTAAAAGCCTTCCCATGTACTTCCAGCCGGGTTCGTATACGGCCGCAACCTTTCCCCTCTCCATCCCCTCCACCTTCACGACGCTTAAGGCCTCCATAACCGAGGGATCAAAGTCCTCCCCTATTTTTGGGGTTATCTTTTCAACCCCCATGACCTTAAGCGTGTGGGATACCTTCCTCATTATGCTCTCGGCACCCCTTCGGACGTTTTCCGGGACATCTTCACCTGCGAGGACGCCGAGCAGGCGGTCCACATCCTCAAGTAGCACAAAAACCTCCTTGAGTACGGACTCCCTGCCCCTCTCCTCAGCGCTTTTAACCCTGCTCTCGCTCACCCTCCTGAGGGCCTCCTGTTCTCTCAGGCTGTACGCAAGGGCGTATCTCAAACGCTCAACCTCCATTTTCAGCCTCTTCGCCTCCCTCCACTTCTTTATACAGAGGATGTCCTCCATATCCGGCAATTTTAAAACCGTCATCCCGTCAAGGTTCTATGACTCCGAGATATGGGTATACGGAGACCCCCTGCCCATCCTCGCCGAAGAGCTCGTACTTCTTCAGGGCGGCCGCACCTATCATGGCGGCGTTGTCCGTGCAGTACCGGGGCAGGGAGAACACCACCCTTTCCCCGAACTCCTCCCCAAAAACCTCCCTCAGCCGGCTGTTAAGGGCTACCCCTCCGACGACGGCAAGGTGGGGTGGGTTGAGGTCGTCAAACGCCCTTTTCACTACCGAGAGGAGGTGCCGAACTATCGCCTCCTGATAGGAGGCCGCTATGTGATGAAGGTTTTCCCGTACAAAGCCCTCCCCCTTGTCCCTTATGTAGTTCAGGAGGGCGGTCTTTAGACCGCTGAAGCTGAAGTAATACCCCCTTCTCTTGATCCTCGGGATGGGAAATCGGTGAAAGTCCCTGTTCCCCTTTCGGGATAGGGCGTCTATCTTGGGTCCGGCGGGGTATCCGAGTCCGAGCGCCCTTCCACCTTTGTCAAACGCCTCTCCGGCCGCGTCGTCAAGGGTGTGTCCCAGAAGGACAAAGGAGTACCAGTCCTTCACCATTACGATTTCGGTGTGTCCACCCGATACTATGAGGGCGAGGAAAGGGGGGCGCAGATCCGGTTTGCTCAGGTAAGCGGAGTATACGTGTCCTATCAAATGGTTTACGCCCACAAAGGGTTTATCCGCTGCCAGCGCCAAGGTCTTTGAGAATTCAACCCCTACTATGAGTGAGGCCGCCAGACCGGGTCCCTTTGTGGCCGCGTACAGGTCCACATCCCCCACGCCAAGGGAGGCCTCCTCCAACGCCCTCTTCACGACATGGTATATGACCTCAACGTGCGCCCTCGCGGCCAGCTCCGGGACGACACCTCCGAACCTTTCGTGTACGACCTGGGATTTTACGACAAGGGATAGCACCCTAAACCCATCCCCCACCCCCTCAACGACGGATGCGGATGTCTCATCGCAGGAGGTCTCAACGGCCAAAACCCTCATAGGACGACGAGATCCTTGGGGGAGGACGTGAGGACCTCTCCGGATCCGGCCACAACCATATCCTCTATCCTCACACCGAACTCCCCCTCAAGGTATACACCGGGTTCAACCGTCACAACCTCGCCCCCCCTCAGGACATCCCTTGATTTGGGGGAGAGGACGGGTCCTTCATGGACGTCCATACCCACACCGTGGCCGAGACCGTGTCCGAACTTCCCCTTGAACTCCGTCCCCTCTATGAAATCCCTCGCGGCGGCGTCCACGTCCTTTGCCCTTCTCCTCCCCCTGAAGGAGAGCTTTTCTATAGCCCTCTTCTGCGCTTCAAGGACGACCCCGTACGCCCTCTTAAACCCGTCCGTTATGCCCTTTCCTATCCAGAGGGTTCGCGTCATATCCGAGACGTAGCCATCCAACCTTATTCCGAAGTCCAAAAGCAGAACCCCTTTTTCAGGTAAAGGTTCGTCTGTGGGTTTGGCGTGGGGCATGGCGGAGCGCTCATTTCCGGCCACTATAGGTGGAAAGGACATCCCGTCCGCCCCGTTCCGACGGGCCCACACCTCCATCTCAAAGGCCAGCTCCCTCTCCGTCATCTTTCCGGGTCTGAGGTTGTTCAAAACCCATTCAAAGAGGGCATCGGTCAGCCTCTGGGCCCTCCTTATGCTCTCTATTTCTCCCCTTTCCTTTCTTATCCTGAGGTTTCCCACCAGGCCAGAAACGATCCCCAACCTTATACCGCTTCCCCTGAGCCTCCCCCGAAGGGCTTTTAAAAATGAGGCGGGGACGTTCCCCTCAACGGCCACCCTTGAAACGGCGAGCGATTTCATCTTTGACGATAGGAAGTCAAGCGTGGATTCACCCGGAGGGACGTCCAAAACCGTCAAACCTTCCCCCACCTCCCTACGGCTCTGCTGCTTGTACCTGAAATCAACGATGAGATAGTTCCTCCGCCTCGTCTGGAGGAAGACAGCGGTGGAACCGGAGAACCCCGTCAGATACCTCATATCGGATGAGAGCCACTTCTCCGGTTTGTAAAGCAGGTACGCGTCGTACCTGCCCTTCCACATCCTTCTCAGGGATTTCAACCTCTTCCCCGACATAGGTGTGGGATTCTACCGCAGAAGGTTCTGCACGTTCCTCTTCCAAAACTCGTAAGGTTTGTATCCGAGGACCTTTTTCACCACCACGCCCTCCCTGTTTATCAGAAAGGCCGTAGGCAGACCGAGGATCCCACCGAACGCCTCCTCCACTCTCCTGTTGGACATGGCGACCGGGTAGTCTATGGGTATCTCCCTCTCAAATTCCCTCACATCCTGGGGGGAATCGTCCTTTGATATCCCGACTATGAGGAGATCGTCCCCGAACTCCCTCTTCAAGCGGTTGAAATCGGGAATGGACTTGCGGCAGGGAACACACCAGGTCGCCCAGAAATCCACGATTATCACCTTTCCCCTGTGGTCTTTGAGGCGGATGACCTGACCGTCAAGTGTCTTCAAGGATATGTCGTAAACCCCACCCTCCTCCTTTTTCTGACAGGAGGAGAGGACAAACGCTGCCAACAACACACCGAAAAGCAGCCTTTTCATAAAACATGGGATTCTAACGCCGATGGATTTCCACCCTTCCCTCAGAACCATAAGACGCTACGACCTTAGAATGCCTTCAAATATGAGAAAGGTGATCGTAGCCTATCCGGTTAGAACGCCCATAGGTAAAGCCCCAAGGGGCAGCCTAAAGGATACCCGCCCCGACGACCTCGCAGCCCTCGTCATAGGTGAGGTGGTGAAAAGATCGGGCATAAACCCGAGGGAAATAGACGATGTTATAATGGGATGCGCCTTTCCGGAAGCCGAGCAGGGGATGAACGTGGCGCGTGTGGCCCTCCTGCGGGCGGGGCTTCCGGTTGATGTCGGTGGGATGACCGTCAACAGGTTCTGCGCGTCGGGCTTGCAGTCCATAGCCATAGCCGCGCAGTGGATCATGGCCGGTTGGGCCGATGCCATTATAGCCGGAGGTGTGGAGTCCATGAGCAAGGTTCCCATGGGGGGGCTGAAAACCTCACCCAACCCAGACCTCATGGAGGCGATGCCCCAGACCTACATGTCCATGGGCCTCACGGCCGAAAGGGTTGCGGAACTTTACAAGATATCAAGGGAGGACCAGGACAGGTTTGGATACGAGAGCCATGTGAAAGCCGCAAGGGCGATAAAGGAGGGACGTTTTAAGGAGCAAACGGTACCCGTGAAAACCCGTGTCATAAGGAGGGATGACGAGGGCAACGCGCGTGTGGAGGAGGTTGTACTGGAGTGGGATGAAGGTGTCAGGTTTGACACCTCCCTTGAGAAGATGGCCAAACTGAAACCCGTTTTCAAACAGGACGGGACGGTAACCGCGGGGAACTCCTCTCAGACGAGCGATGGGGCGGCGGCGGTGCTCGTCCTTTCCGAGGAGAAGGCGAAATCCTTGGGTATAAGGGGACCGGCGGCTTACTTCAGGAGCTTTGCCGTAGCCGGTGTACCCCCGGAGATCATGGGTATAGGTCCGGTCAGGGCGATCCCCAAGGCCTTGCGACTGGCGGGTATAACCCTTGACGACCTGGACGTCATAGAGCTCAACGAGGCGTTTGCGGCCCAATCCCTTGCCGTCATAAGGGAGCTGAACCTCCCCTATGAGAAGGTGAACCCCAACGGTGGGGCCATAGCACACGGCCATCCCCTCGGAGCCACCGGTGCGATACTGACGACGAAGCTGCTCTACGAACTGCAGAGGACGGGTGGAAGCCTCGGCATGGTGACCATGTGTATAGGGGGAGGCATGGGGGCGGCAGGTGTGTTTGAGATGGTATAAGGAGGCACGCGTTTTCAACCTTTCAACAGTATAATAGCCGGTTATGAAGGTGCAGTCCTCGGTTAAGAAGAGGTGCGCGTACTGTAAGGTGGTACGGAGAAAGGGTCGCGTTTACATAATTTGCAGCAAGAACCCGCGCCACAAACAGCGTCAGGGTTAATTTAAAAGGAAGGAGGGAAAATGGCAAGGATAGCAGGTGTAGACATTCCACGGGATAAGCCCGTCTGGATATCGCTGAGCTATATATACGGCATAGGGCCTAGCCTGGCGATGAAGATCCTGGCCTCAACGGGGGTTAACCCCTTCAAGAGGACCCGCGAGCTTACGGAGGAGGAGATAACCCGCCTGAGAGCAGAGGTGGAAAGGTACAAGGTTGAAGGCGCGCTCCGCTCCGAGGTTCAGAGAAACATAAAGCGCCTGATAGACATAAACTCCTACAGGGGAATAAGGCACAAGCTCGGACTTCCGGTGAGGGGTCAGAGAACCCGCCACAACGCCAGAACGCGCAAGGGGCCAAGGGGGAACATATTTGCACGTCTGAAGAAAAAACAACAGGGAGGATGACGTATGGCTCGTAGGAGGACGACGAAAAAGAAGAGCAAGAAAGCACCGGCAGAGGGTATTGTCTACATACAGTCCACGTTCAACAACACGATCGTCACCATAACCGACCTGCAGGGGAACACCATAACGTGGGCTTCCGGAGGAACCGTCGGTTTCTCCGGTACGAGGAAAAGCACACCTTTCGCCGCGTCCAAGGCCGCGGAGCAGGCCGCAAAAGAGGCGAAGAAGATGGGCATGGAAAGGGTGGAGATCAGGGTGAAGGGCGCAGGTCCCGGAAGGGAAGCCGCCATAAGGTCCATAGCCGCAGCCGGCCTTGACGTGATAGCCATAGTGGACGTGACGCCCATACCGCACAACGGGGTCAGGCCTCCTAAGAAGAGGGCGGTGTGATATGGCGAGGTATACGGATCCCGTCTGTAGGCTGTGTAGGAGGAGTGGGGAAAAGCTTTACCTCAAGGGGGAGAAATGCTTTACGAACAAATGCCCCTTTGAGAGGAGACCCTACCCTCCCGGACAGCACGGTTTGACCCGGAAGTCCTCCAAGATGTCCATCTACGGTCAGCAGCTGCGTGAGAAGCAGAAGGTGAAGTGGATGTACGGTATGCTTGAAGGTCAGTTCAAGAGGTTCTTCCGGATGGCCGAGAGGATGCCGGGGGACACCGGTGAGAACTTCCTGTCGCTCCTGGAGAGGAGGCTGGACAACGTGGTCTTCAGGGCGGGGTTCGCCAAGAGTCGGAGGCAGGCTCGCCAGTTTGTGAGACACGGACACGTTAGGGTCAACGGGAAGAGGGTGGACATACCCTCGTACATCGTCAAACCCGGTGAAACCGTTGAGATAGACGAGACCTTCAAAAACAACCCGGAAGTTCAGTCCGCCGTATCCATGCAGAAGTCCATACCGGCGTGGCTTGAGGTGGACAGCGAAAGGCTCTCGGCCAAGGTTTTGAGGGTTCCGCAGAGGTCCGATATAACCCATCCGATCAACGAGCGTTTGATCGTTGAGTTTTACTCAAGGTAAAGGAGGGTCGGCATGGCAACTGCGAACAATCAGAGGTTTTTAAACGAACTGGTCCTGCCCAAGGGTGTTTACTTTGAGGAGGACGACACCTACGGTCGGTTTGAGATAGCGCCCCTGAGCAAAAGCTACGGCATAACCCTTGGGAACCTCATAAGGCGTATAGCCCTGACCTCAATAGGTGGGGCCGCCATCATAGGCGTGAGGTTGAAGGGTGTGAAACACGAGTTCGCCGGTATCCCCGGAGTGGTGGAGGACGTGCCGATGATCGTCTTAAACCTCAAGAAGCTGCGCTTTAAGGTGGCGCGTCCCTTCCAGAACATCATAGACATAAAGATGAAGTTCGTATCCAAGGGGGACGAGCCTTACGAGGTGAAGGCCGGGGATCTGGAGGTGCCCCTGGGCATAGAGATAGTGAACAAGGAGCAGCACATCGCCACCCTTGTGGGTAAGGATGCCGAGTTTATAGGGGATCTCTTTCTGGCCTACGGAAAGGGTTATATGCTGGCGGACGATATAGAAGAGCATCTCAGACTCTACAAGTCAAAGCTCGTGGACAGGGAGGACGTTATCTTCACGGATGCCATCTTCTCACCGGTCGTCAAGGCCAACTTCTACGTTGAGGATTTCCTCTACGGTGGCAAGTTTGACAAGGAGAAGCTCGTGGTTGAGATATGGACGGACGGATCACGCAAGCCCTCCGACGTGTTCTTTGAGGCCGTTGACATAACCCTCAGGGTGGTCAACCAGCTCTACACGAGGTTGGACAAACCCATAGAGCCGGTTAGGATAACGCTCCCCGACGAGGAGATGGAGTTCATAAGGAGGAAGCTCGCCAACCCCATATCGGCCATTCTCAAGAGCGAGCTTCCGAGCAAGCTGGTACGGTCCATAGAGAAGGCGGGTATAAACACCTTCGGCGAGCTGTTGAAACACACACCGGAGACCCTACGGGAGGAGTACGGATTCTCCGAGGAGGACGTGGCCATGATAGAGGACGCCGTGAAGCGTCTCGGTTTTGAGATGGGCAGGGACTACTGGAAAGAACTGGAGGAGGCCGGCCATGAGGCATAGGGACAAGAGGGTGAAACTCGGACGTGAAAGGGAGCATCGCAAGGCCCTTTTGAGAAATCTCGTGAGGGCGCTCATAGACCACCATTCCATAGAGACGACGACCGTAAAGGCAAAGGCGGCCAAATCCGTGGTTGAACACCTGCTGCACCTCGCGAAGGAGGCCAAGGAGAACCCCTCCCTCAACGTCCACAACCGCCGTAAGGCCTTCAGGATCCTGGCGGATCGCAAGTACGTCAACCGCCTCTTTGACGAAATAGCGCCCAAGGTGAGGGGTGTGAGGGTCTTCAGGGTCAGGATAAGGAGAGGGGACGCCGCCGAAATTTCACGCCTTGAGTTCATCAAGTGAGGGTTCTGGCAACCGATTTCGGAGGGACAAGGGTTAAGTGGGGGCTTTTTGAAGGGGGAAGGCTGCTGAAAAAGGGGTTGGTCAGCAGTTTGGAGTTCTCCGACCCTTACAAGTTTAGGGAACACGTCCTGACCCTGAAGTGGGACGTTCTCGTCCTCGGTTTTGCAGGGCTTGTGAAGGATCACACCGTGATACACGCCCCCAACCATCCCAACTGGGAGGGGTACAACCTGAAAGAGGTCTTTGGGGATCTCAGATTCCACGTGGAGAACGACGCCAACCTTTTCACCCTCGGCGAGGCCTTTTACGGTGCGGCGAAGGGGAGGAAGTTCGTACTGGGTATAACCCTCGGAACGGGCGTAGGAGGTGGACTGGTGATAGACGGAAGGATCGTCAAGGGGTACGGTGGTCTGGGTATGGAGATAGGCCACATAACACTGGACATAGACGGCCCCGCGTGCAACTGTGGCTCTTACGGATGCGCCGAGGCCTTTCTGGGGGGTTTCTACTTCTACGAGAAGGTTCAAAGAACGTTTGTGCGCTACGGTAAATCCGCTCCGACCAGTCTGAAACACCTTGAGGAAATGGCCCGTCTTGGGGTCAAAACGGCCCAGCTCCTCTGGAACGATTACGGCCGATACCTCGGTGTCTTTGTGGCCTCCCTCATAAACGTGTTTGACCCCGAGATCGTGGTCCTCGGAGGTGGTATAGCAAAGGCCTACGATCTCTTCAAGGACACGATGCTCAACGAGATAAGGAGAAGGAGGGTCGCCTATGTTCTGGATACGGAGATCGCGGTCTCATCCTTAGGTGAAGAGGCCGCCCTCTGGGGTGGATACCACCTGGTCGCCGGTGGTTCGCAGGTATAGATGGCATCCACCTTCCGGTTCGGGTCTATAATATCCACCTGATGAAAAGGGAAAGGGGGGTTTTTGTTTTGGGGGGAGGCGGGCGTATCCTCCGCATAGAACGGCTTTATAATATCCGTAGTATGAAGATAACAAAACAGCGGGAAGTTATCTACGAGATTTTGAGGAAGAACAGAAATCACCCTACGGCGTTGGAGATCTTTGACGAGGCCAAGAGGATACTTCCCGACATCAGCCTTTCAACCGTCTACAGGACACTCAAAGATATGGTCGTCCATGGGGACGTGGTTGAGATCAAACTTGAGGGGGAGAGCAAGGCGAGGTACGACCTGAACACGGGGGAGGATCACGCCCACTTCAAGTGTCGTGCGTGCAACAGGATATACGACGTCTCCCTCATGCTACCCCTTGACCTCGTGGGTTTCAAGGTTGAAAAGGTTGACGTTTACATCTACGGGCTTTGCCCCGAATGCTCGCAAAAGGAGGTTACGGCATGAAGAAAGGGATACATCCGACCTATTACGAAGAAGCGGTCATCAGGTGCGTATGCGGCAACGTCATAAGGACGGGGTCCACGAAAAAGGAGATCCAGGTGGAGATATGCTCCGCTTGTCATCCCTTCTACACCGGGAAGCTGAAGATGGTCGTGGATACCGGTGGAAGAGTCCGCCGATTTAAGGAGAAGTATGGTCTTAAGTAGTCTCCTACTGGCACAGGCGGGTGGATGGGTTTTCGTCGATCCCAACCAACCGGGCCAGGGGGTTGGTAACGTCAGGGGTTGGAGAATACAGGTGGGCGCTTTCATCCACAGGAAAAACGCGGAAAGGTTGGCCAGGAGGTTGCAGGGTCAGGTGGACAAACCCATATACATAATAGTTGAGGCGCCTTGGCACAAGGTGCTGGTAGGGGATTTCGTGAAAAAGGAGGAGGCAGAGGAGTACCTGGAGTACCTGAAAGGTCTGGGGTATTCCGACGCCTTCCTCAAGGAGATGATGGTGAACGCTCAGAACGATGACAGCCTGGACGGAGGGCCTTCCGGTCAATCCGGTCCTTAAATAAAAGCAAAAGGAGGTAGATTCATGGTAAAGGTGGGAGTTTTTGTTGATGTTGAAAACGTCGTCACGACGTTCGGCACCCTGAACATAGAGGTCAGATTTGACGTGCTTTTGAACTACCTGAGGGAAACCCTTGAAAAGGAGGGCAAGGTGCTGTGGAAGGCGGTGGCCTTTGTCCCCATCAAGAAAGGGGACAAGAGGAGGGAAGGTTTGATAAGCGCCCTGTCCTTCCAGGGGTGGAGGGTTATAACAAAACTCGCCCGCAGACAGCCGAGCGGAGCCTTGAAGGCCAACATGGACATGGAGATAGCCATAGAGCTCCTGCAGACGTCCGACTCAATAGACGAGGTGGTCCTGATAACCGGAGATGGCGATTTCGTACCCTTGGTAGACCTGCTCAGCAAGAAGGGCAAGAGGATATGGGTGATAGGGACGAGAAAGGGCTCCGTCGCGGTTGAACTCATAAGGGTGAGCGACAAATACCAGAACATAACCGACATAGACGACATAAGGGATGAAAACGGTGAGAGGCTTTACCCCGTTCTGAGGAAACACATGATGAACTACGCTACGGGGTACGGGGAAGGCCTCAGGAAAGAGGGGGAAAGGGAGCAGAACTTCTACAGCTATGGTGATGATTACGGGGAGGAGAAGAACTCCGAAGGGGAGGAGTAAGGGCTTTGTAGACGTGGAGATCCCGGAGGAGAGGATAGCGAAGGTGCCGAGGGGAAAGGGAAAGTCCAAACTCCTCGTTCTGAGGAGGAAGCCTTTTGAGATCCTCCACAGCACCTTCTCAAACCTACCCGAGATCCTGGAGGGTGAAGACTTCCTGGTGGTTATGAACGACACCCGCGTTATAAAGGCCCTTCTGCCCATGGTAAAACCCTCCGGTAGGAAGGTGAACGTTCTCTTTGTTGAAAGGTTACCCTACGGGTTTAAGGGTATGGTGAAGGGGAGGGTGAAGGAGGGGTGGGTCCTGAGGACGCCGAAGGGCAGAAGGGCGAGGGTGTTGGGG
>JALWZG010000102.1 GCA_027002825.1 Caldifarciminota bacterium | reverse complement strand
TGTTCTTCTGGTAGTAGTTGAGGTGGCCGCTTATCTCCCAGAGTTTCCCGGAGAGGACGTGGGGGGTGATGACGAAGGTGTAGCCGTCTTTTATATGCTCCCGCTTGATGTAGTCCTCAATCGCAAACCTTACGGCCGTCCCCTTGGGGTGCCAGAAGACGAAGCCTGCCCCCGCCTCCTCGTAGAAGTTGAAGAGATCCAACTGGCGGCCCAGTACCCTGTGATCCCTCCTCTTCGCCTCCTCCAGCATGCGGAGATACTCCTCTAACTGCTCCTGCGTCGGGAAGGATACGCCGTAGATCCTCTGGAGGGAGGGGTTGTTGGGGTCGCCCTTCCAGTAGGCGGAGGAGACGGCCACGGCTTTAAAGGCACCTACGACCCCCGTCCGATGTATATGGGGGCCTCTGCAGAGGTCCGTGAACTCTCCCTGATGGTAGACGGAGACGACCGGCTCACCGAACTCCTCTATCAGGAGGACCTTGTAGTCCTCCCCCCTCTCCCTGAAGAACTCCTTGGCTTTGTCCGCCGGCCACTCCTCCCGCCTTACGGGGTAATCCGCCTCAATTACCTTCTTCGCCTCCTCCTCAATCCTCTGCAGGTCCTCCGGCGTCAGGGTCCGGCCACCGAAGTCTATGTCGTAGAAGAAGCCGTTCTCTATAGGGGGGCCAACGGTGAGCTTGGCGTCCGGCCAAAGCCTCTTGACCGCCTGGGCCAGTATATGCGCGGAGGAGTGCCAGAAGACCTCCTTCCCGTCCCTGTCGCTGAAGTCCAGAATTTCAACCTCGGAGACGTCCTCCGGTATGGGGACGAAGAGGTCAAAGAGCCGTCCGCCCGCACGGGCGACGAAGCCCCCCTTAAGTCCCTCTTCGCCGAGGACGTCAAGGACGCTCTGCCCGTCTTTTACTTCCTTTTCAACCTTACTGCCGTCGGGTAGGTGGAAAATTACCCTCTTCACGGGGGCTATTTTAAGCGGGAACTCACCCTATCAACCTTAAAATCTCCGGTGTAATGGTGAGATACAGGCTGAAGGACGGGAAAATTCTTGAACTCGTAAGGGGGGACATAACAAAACAGAACGACCTGCAGGCCATAGTCAACTCCGCAAACGCCCGCCTTACCCCCGGAGGTGGAGTCTCAGGTGCGATACACAGGGCAGCAGGCCCCCAGCTCTACGAGGAGGCCAAGAGGTACGCCCCCATAAAGGTTTCAGAGTGCGTCATAACTTCCGCCTACAACCTCCCGAACGACTACGTCATACACTGTTTGGGACCGGTCTACGGACAGGACGTCCCATCGGACATACTCCTGTCCAAAACATACGAAAACGCCCTGAGGCTGGCCGACAGGAAGGGTATAAAGAGTGTGGGTTTCCCTTCCATATCAACGGGAATTTTCGGTTATCCGGTTGAAGAGGCCTCAAAGGTGGCCCTTGAGAGCATACTCAGGGTTCTGCCGGAGCTGAAGAACGTTCAGAGGGTGCGTATGGTCCTCTGGGGCGAGGAGAGCTACAACGCCTACAGGGATGCCCTGAGGGGACTTGTGGGGGAATTTGAGGAGATATGATAAGACTTGAGGGTGAATTCAGGGCTGTGCATTACTACACCACGCTTAAAGGTCTGGAGGCCTGCCCCCACGCCCACACCTACACCGTAAGGGCGGAAAGTCGGGATTTTGGGGACAGAGAGAGGTTTGAGCGGGTGCTAAAGGGGTTTGAGGGTAGGGTTCTGAACGGTTGCAAAATCCTGATCTATCCCGAACCCACCACGGAGAACATCGCGCTTAGCATTTTCAAAAACCTGAAGGGCGCCCTCTGGGTATCCGTCAGGGAGGACGAAGAGGTTGAGTCCTATTACGACGGGAAAGATATATGGGTGGCCGTCTCCGGAAGATCCGATAGGAAAACGTTTAAATACGCCGAAAAGGGAAATATGGACAGAAAGGGCTTTGCGGCCGACCTCCGGGATGTAAAGAAGGGCGCCCTTTCGCTCACAGGGGGTTCTTCTCTTTGACCTTCACCACGCCGTAAATCGCATCTCCAAGGGCCTCGGGAGATACGGGCTTGCTCAAAAACTTAAACCTCTTGTATATCCCCTTCCCGACCGAAACCGTACTCCCGCCTATGACTATCACCTTATCCGCGCTGCTGCCGTAAGTTGAGTTCAACCAGAGAAACCCCCTCTTCCCCACGTCCACGACCACCACATCAACCCCTTCGGGGATCTCACCCGACCTCTCAACGAAAACCACACCGAATCCGAGCTCGCGCAGGTGCTGCGCGATCCTCTCCCTCTCCGCCTCGTCCTTGGAGTCCAAGGCCACATTACACGTGAAACCTTCCGGAACACTGAAGCTCTCCACCTCCGAGATAACGCCCGCATCCAGCATGGACGAGATCAGGTGCTGGAGGAAAGTCCTGTCCGCCTTAAACTCGGCGAGGGCATCCTCAAGGCTGAACCTCTTTTTGCCTATGTTGTTCAGGAAGTCCTCTATAAGGGGATCGGATACGTGTTCCTTTTTGGGGTTTACCTCAAACTCCTTTGATGGGCTGAAGGTGTAGGTGTTGTGCGATATTTCGTCAAAGACCGTAGATGCGATTATGACGAGGTAGGACAGGTCGGCAGAACCTTCCTGCTCTTCAACGGATGCGAGCTTTTCTACGAAGAATTCCCCACCCTCCTTTTTGAAGATCGGCAAAACCGCACCCACGAGTTCCACAAGATTCTTCAGTCTCTCCCCGTTTTTGTAAGCCCTGACTATCCTTCCGTTTGAGAGGAGGAGCTCAAGGCTCTGTGAAGATGGGAGTTCAACCCTCACGCGGCAAAAGGGTATGGTGAGGGATGTGAGCAGGGAGAAGAGGTCAAAGTCTTTGAGATTACCCCTCAGCATCCTTGGTAGTGAAAATGACCGTTGCTATCATCTGGTTGGCGTGGAAGTTCCTTATCCTTCCGGACACCCTGAGGCTTCCCTGCTCCCCAAAGCTCGCAACTCCGAGGAACGGCACCCCCGGAAGCATTTTTCTAAAGAGCTTAGAAAGTCTGTCAAGGTTTCCTGCTATGGGTGCGATACAACCCGCGCAGTACGTGAAAACGGCCCCCGTGATCCTCTGCCCGTCAAGGTTGTCCTGAAGGCTGTTCTTGACTGCCACCACGACCCTTGAAGTCAAGAAGCTGGGCGTAGCCGTGGCGTGATACACCACCTCCCCCTCCTTTATGGAGGAGAGAACCAGTATGGCCCCCTCATCGGCCAGTATTTCAAACACGTTTGACAGGACGATCCCATCTCCGAATTTGCGGGCTAGGGGGTTGAGTCCGGCCACCTCAAAGGGTATGTTCCCACCTTCTCTGAGGATGTGGTCTATCTGACCTTTGAGCCAACGGGCGAAAACCTCACTTGCGGGCTTGCCGTCTATCTCGTATATGACCGTGCTTCCGTTCTCAAGGTTCAGGCATTTGGTGACAGTACCTCTGTTCCCGGTCAGTATGTACCCGGCGTGGAAATCGGAGAGTATTTTCCCTTTTCTGCTTTTCAGGGCCACCACCACCACACCGGAGGAGGTCTTCTTTCCGTTTGCGAAGACGAGCCATCCGCCGCTGAGATCCTCATCCCCTGCTGTGGCGCCGAATATCCTGACGCGGCCTTCAAAGCTCTCGTCAAGTGTGCGCACCGCAACCTCCTCCAAACCGAGTGTGGGGAACATCATCAACATGTCGGGCCTGCCCATGCGTGAGAAGATCTCCCCGGCGACCTCCTTCAGGCCTTCCTCCACGGCCTTAACGCCACCTTCCACCATGTAAGGAAAGGCCTCTACACCGTCCGACTCATGGGATGCGAGCAGGAAGGTCCCCCTTTCAAAGCCCCAGGGTGTGAACACACCCGCGTGGGACGTCATGCCAAAGACGGGCAGGTCCAACATGCCGTCCACGTCCTCCGGATCGTTGGTAAAGGCAAAGGCCCACTTAAAATTCCCCGAACCATCAACCTCATCCAATCTTAGAACCTTCACAGCCGTTATTATAGGGGTGAGTTGGGGTTAGGGACCTTCGGCGGTTTTCTTGGGTTTCACACCCTTTAGTCTGTAGATTTTCATGTGGGGGCATTCGGCGACCGTCCCGATCACATCGGGATGCCTCTCCCCCTTCTCACACACCTCTTTCAGGTAATCCGTCCCTCCTCCTCTGTAGCACACCGCGTACTCAAAGGTCTGGGCGAGCGCAAAGTCCCTGAACTCCTCTATTTGGGTTATTATAACGTGTGTTTTCCATGAGGGGGTTCCGAAGATGGGCAGATAGTTCCCCAAGCCACCGGATGTCAGAAACCACTCCCTACGGTTTCCGTATTCCGCTATCACCTTCCAGCATTCCCCGTTGAAACTCCTCTTGATGTGTGTTGCAAGAACCGTAAGGGATAGGGCGGTGGGTAGCAGCAGTGTCAACCTACTCCTCCTCCAGAGGAAAAGCACCCCAAACGCGGCTGGGGGGAGGAGGAGGACGATCATCCTGGCCAGGTACATGCTCTTCAAGGCGTTCACAGGTACGTCAAGGTATGCGAGGGCGACGGAGAGGAAGCCAAGGCACACCCCCAAGGCTATACCCCACACGGGGACCCTGGATCTAACCCCTTTAAACCCGTAGTATCCGAGAAGGGCGAGGAGGGACATGAAGGCCAGTATGACGAGCGCCTTGGGAAATATGGTCAATACGTACGCGTTCAGGATTTCCTCCTCCATCGGGGAAAGGGAAACACCGTATCTCAGGATGCTCATGTACTGGGGAAGCAGCACCAGAAAAGAGACGTAATACGGCAATTCCTTCCACTCCCTCGCCTTTAAGATGAGGTACGTGAGGAAAGCCGGGACGGCCGGTATGAAGTGTGTGGAGAACGCCCCTATCCAGAAGGGGAGGGCGTCCAGGGGTTTTCTCCTAAAGGCGAGCAGGGAAAAGGAGATGGACGCGAGTGTGGGAAACCCACCCCACAGGAAGAAGGTCAGCGGGTATATCACGGAAAAAACGGCGATGAATGCCCCCCTTTCATCACCCAACCACTCGTATATAGCCCAGAAGTACACCCCCCAGAAGACAAAAGCGGTTATAACGGTGGAATCCCTCGCGGGGATGTCGCCGAGGATGGAAAGACCGGCGGCTATGAAATGAAAACCTATGTTGAACGCCCCAAACCCTTCAAGGCCGAACGGGTAATAGGTGGACCCGTAGCCGTTGTGGTGTAGCACCGTCAGGGTGGAGTAGGCGTGCATTATGAAATCAGATCCATAAGCGTAGGGCTTTAGCCCCGTCAGAAGGTACCTGAGCAGGATCGCGGCGAAGAAGAGGAGGACGGCCCTGTTGAACAGACGGTGCCTGTTCCGTACGAGATCGTAAACGAAGACGGCGGTACCCGTTGCGGACAGGAGGATTACGATCTCACCGAATTTCCCAAAGGAGAACCAACCGATGACCGACCAGAGAAAGAGCGATAGGGCCACGGCCTCCCCAAAGGTTGCGTTTCTCCTGAGGAGTCTACCCACACCGTAGAGATAGCCGGGAATGAGGAGGGGCATATCAGACACCCCAATCCCTTGGGGCTATAAACTCAAAGTTCACACTCACCCTGTTCACCTTGGCGATGACGGGTGGTCTGCGTTTGAACTGACTCCTTTTTAGCATGCCGTAAATCCTGTCCACCTTCCACTTCGGAAACCTATCGTAAAGCTCGTGCGGTCTCCTGTGGTTTTCAAGGATCTCCTTGAGTATCTCGTCGGCCTCCCTGTAGGAAAGACCTATTTCCCCCTCATCGGTCTGACCCGGCCAGAGATCGGCACTCGGACTCTTTCGCACTATTTCATCGGGAACACCCACGTACCGGGCCAGCTCCCAGACCTGTGTTTTGTAGAGATCCCCCAGCGGATTTATGGCGTGGGCCAGATCCCCCCAGAGCGTGCCGTACCCCAAGAGCAGCTCCGTTTTGTTGGATGTGCCTATTACCAGGGCGTTTAGTTCGGCGCTCAGGTCGTAAAGTACGATCATGCGGATCCTCGCAAGGATGTTCCCCACGCGGTTTTTGTCCTCAACGGAGAGACCCCGGATTATGGGATCGGCAAAGGGCGTTATGTCTATGATGCGGTGGTTTATGCCCAGAATCCCTACGACCATCTTTGCGTGTTCCACGGAATCCGCAGATGAGAGCCTGTAGGGCAGGATGATGCCGAAAACGTTCTCCGGGCCCAGGGCCTTCGCGGAGAGAAAGGCCACCAGGGAGGAGTCAACACCACCCGAAAGTCCGATCACCCCCTTTTTAAAGCCGAACTTTTGTATCTCCTCCCCGATGAAGTACACCAACGCCCTCTCAAGTAAAGCGAGCTCAGACATTCCGATATTGCTATTCTACTGGGGAAAAAGGTGGGTATACGGCGCTAATCGGTTATCAGAACCTTCATACGTGTGGTCCTCTCCCCCGTTCGCACCCTGAGTATGTACGCTCCCCTGGGGAGGTCGGCCATACGGAACTCGTGTTTGCCTCCCAAGAGGTATCCGAGGCTTTTTCTCGCGATCAGGCGACCGTCGGGTGAGTACACGTCATAACCCACGTACGCGGGATGGGTCAGATAGAACACCAGGTTTCTACCCAATACGAGAACCCTTGAACCTTCCCCGTCCGTGGACCTTTCGTCAACCGATACCATGCATCCCGGGCGGACCTTTACGACAAAAGCATCATCGCTGTTGAGGGGGCCGTAGGTGTAGTGGGGTTGGGGATAGGTTGGTAGGTCGTTTGTATCCGAAATCACGGAGACTCCGGCGACATAAACATCACTCCCCTCCACGTTCAGGGCGTACGCCCCGTCATCACCCCCACCGGTTATCACGGATTTACCCACACAGGCTGTCAGGTCCGTCCTCATGGCTATGAGGACGACGTCCATAGGGCCTCCTCCGGAACCCACGTTGCACACGTTGCAGGAGGAGCCCGCGAGGTTTGAGGGGTCAACCGTGCTAACGGCCATAAAGGCCGTGTCTCCCCGCACATCATAGGTGTGGTAAAGGACTATGTCCGTATCCGGGGAAGCTATGATAACCGTGGCGAGGTGTGAGGATAGATCGGAGGAGAATCTGCTGACGAAGGGATCCCTCTCTCCCGGTGTTCCCCATATCGTTCTTGAGGGGGCAAACGTGGTTGAATTGGTGGCGCGGCCGAAGATCAGAAGATCCCCCGCATCTGTGGGGAAGATGTTGTAGCCGACATCTGCACCCGTTCCACCTATTATAACCGTCTTCAGATGCGTGGATAGGTCAAATGACAGCTTGGTCACGAACGCATCCCATCCACCGGCGGTCCCAAAGACGACCCTTGAGGGGGCGAAATCGTTTGAACTTGTCGTGCCGATTACGTACACCCCATCGGAGAGAACCTTTACGTTGTAGGCGGCATCGTTTGATGTCCCTGTGAGAATTGCCGTTGCCAAATGGGTGGAGAGGTCATGGCTTAGCCTTGTTATGTATCCATCGGCAAGTCCGAGGTCTCCGTGGATAACCCTACTCGGTGCAAGGTCCGAGGAGTTGTAGGTGTATCCGACCAAATACACCGTCCCATCATCCCCCACGTCTATTGCCCTGAGTACGTCCACGTCCGAGCCGGCCACTATGGCCGTGGCCATATGCCTGCTCAGGTCTGAACTAAGGCGGCTTACGGCCGCATCGTAGAAATAGGCGGATGTGGTTCCGAACACCGTACGTGTGGGGGCGTAATCGGTTGAGCTGGTGGATGCACCCACGTATATGGTGGAATCGTCGGCTATGGCCACGTGCCACCCGTAGTCGTTTCCGCTTCCGGATATTATGGCCGTTGCGAGATGGGTGGAGAAATCGTCGCTCAAACGACTGACAAACACGGATTTGTTCCCGGATTGCACGGCGCCGTAGAGGTAATCGTATCCCCCCGCAAAGTTCAGGTAATCCTCCGTGTATCCCACCACATAGACCGTTCCATCCCCAACGGGTAATACGTACGTGGCCCTGTCCTTTATAAAACTCGCGAGGAAGACCGTCGGGTCTATGACGAGGTCATGGGAGGGATCGTATCCGTCAAGTGTAAAGGCAAACGTGCCTCTGTCAACCTTTCGGAAGGCGACCTTTACGGATTTGCTACCCTGGAAGGCTTTGAGATTTCCGATTCTCAGGACGGTTTTTCCGTCCCTTGAGATGAGGATCCTATCCGGGTAGATTTCAACTTTTCCGCCCTTTACCTCTATCTCCACCCGTTCGGGATCCGCTCCCTTCTCCACGTAGAGATAGAACTCCAGCTCGCCATCCCTAACGCCGTTGAAGACGAAATCAACCCCCTTGTATAAGTTTTCCAACTTTACGGAGCGATAAACGGGTAAGGACGGGATGTTTCGCTTTCCGGAAAAGAGACTGAAAATTCCCTCACGGTGCAAAGGCGAGATCTCCGGCTTTTCCGCGTTCCTGAAGCGTATCTGAACGCCTCCAATAGCGATCCCACCGTCTTTGAACACGCGCACATACCCGTTGTGTGAGGCGAAGGCCACATCTTTCGGAAAAAGGCCCGAATTCGGTATGAACCTCGCGGGCAAATCCGTCCCGCCACCGTACCCATGCCTATCCCCTTGGGGTATTACCTCAAGGGGCTTAAGGGGAAAATCTTCTAAGAAAAGTCCGAGCAAAAGGCTGAACATCATGTCCCACCTCCTTTATTTCCAGACGGGTTCTCCATCCGGAGTGAATTTGAACACAAAGATGTAAGAGGTTTCCGACCCCTCCTCCCTGTTGACCGTGGCCCCGGTGACCACCACGTTCCCGTCCGAATCCACTATACCGTTCCAAAAGTCCATGGACCCAACCCACATGAAGTAGTTCCTCGCCCTCAGAACGTTCCCTTGGGCGTCCACCCTAACCATCGCACCGCAATACCCACCGGGACACGTCCTGTTCGGCCCTATCATGACGTACATCCCATCCTTGAGCTTGAGCAGATCCATGGGGTATCCGTCCCAGTTATCCAGCTCATCTCCGGGTTTGTTGTAGAGCTTTATCCACTCCACCTCGCGGTTTGAATCCAGCTTTATTATGTAGGGATACCATCCCACGGTTATGATAGTTCTCCCCGCCACCATGAAACCCCCATCATCCGTGAGGGAAAGACCGGTGAGGAACGTCCTGGTGCCGGGATCGGTGTACTCCTGCGGTATCTTCAGGGTGTCCAGCCAGAGAAGATTTCCACCGGTGTCCACCTCAAAGAGTAAAAGACCCCCAACCGTCTCACCAAGGGCCACATACCCCCTATCCGTCAGGGCGAGCTCGCTGCCAAAGGCGCTCACACCGGAGCATGTTGTCCACTTGTGCTGACCGCTTACCGAAACCTGTTTCATACACAACCCTGAATCCCCGTAGAAGGACACTATGGCATCTGTTCGGGGATCGTAGATGATCGCATCGTTCGTAAATATGTCTGTTTTGGCGTAAGATGTGGGACCAACGTACAAACGCCTCAGGGGTTTCCCAGATGGATCCATTATCTGGATACCTTTTAGATTCTCTACCGCGACGTTGCCATCCTTAAAACTCTCCACACTGGTGAATATGTAATAGAAAGTGTCTCTGTATAACCAAAGGGAATCCCCTCCTTTGCTGATGCTTATGGCCACAGCAGAACTTATGGGATCGTTACTGTTGTGTATCACGGCTTCCCCCACAACGACGTATCTGCCATCCGGGGTTTCGGTTATGTCAAGACCCCACCAGTGTTCTCCCTTAACGCCGAAGATGCGCACATGGGATGTATCCGTATAACCGGGGTGTTTACTTATGTCCTCTCTACAGCCCATCAGCAGGATTGCGAGGGTGAGAGTGGCAAAGATGTACCTCTTGCTCATCTTATCACCTTGTACACTTTGTCGCCCACCTTCACGAAATAAACACCACGACCGATGGCGTTGAGGGGAACAAGACGGTTTCTAAATCTGCCGGATTTTACTTTACGGCCGGTCACGTTGTACACGGTGTAAGGGAGGAACTATCAGAACCCTCGGACTCACGGAGGACAGAGCAGGTTTTTCCTTCGGGGCATCTACACTCGGCCTCACCATAGGTGCAGAGGTAGTTAAAATACACTACCCCCCCCCTTACCTCCTTTATAAACAGATTTAACCCACTTGCAGATGCGCCTATCAAAAAGAGCGTCATAGGTACGGATATTATATAGGGGTCACCCGTAGAATTCTCGCCTGGGGTGGTTTTAAACGGAAAACCCGTCAGAAAAGCCTATTACAAGAGGTTAAAGGAGATGAGGATGGCCCTGGGGAACGCCCCCAAATTGGCCGTTTTTTCCGATGGAAAGCCCGATTCGGAGATTTACAGGAGGGCAATACTAAACCTTGCCAAAAGGTTGGAGGTGGAAATAGTGTACAGCATAGACGAGTGCGACGGTGTGGTTTTTCTGGGCAGGAGAGCGGAATACGATATACCCCATGAGAAGGACATAGAAGGACTCTCACCTTATCACCTTGGAAGGCTCGTACACGACCGTCCACTTTACCTCCCCCCCACACCCGCTGCGGCTCTGGAAATCCTGAAATATTACGGATACACCCTGAGGGGAAAGGAGGTGGTCGTTGTGGGTAGGAGTTTCAGGGTGGGTCGGCCTCTATCAATAATGCTCCTGAACGAGGATGCAACGGTGTGCGTCCTGCACACGAGGACTCGCGATGTGAAGTTCCACACCCGCAGGGCGGATGTGGTCTTCCTCTCCACCGGCAGCGGTCGCGCGTTCGGAAGGGACTACTTCTCGGAGAAAAGCGTGGTGGTTGACATTTCAACCGTTTATAGGGATGGTAAGGTGGTGGGAGACGCCGTGTTTGAAGACCTAAAGGATTACGTCAGGGCTATAACACCTGTACCCGGAGGTGTGGGCAGGGTCACCCCACTTGTCCTGTTTGACAACCTGTTCAAGGCCGCCGCGCTGCGGGGCAGATAGGTTCACATCCATCAGGCGTTTCAGCAGTATAATACCATCCTCGCCGGGGCGTAGCGCAGCCTGGTTAGCGCGCTTCCTTGGGGTGGAAGAGGTCCCGGGTTCAAATCCCGGCGCCCCGACTTACGCCCGCGTAGCTCAGGCGGTCAGAGCG
>JALWZG010000101.1 GCA_027002825.1 Caldifarciminota bacterium | reverse complement strand
TGGTTCCCCTCAAGGAGTATCACCTTTATCCCGGCGTCAAGGAGGGTTTTGAGGCCGTTGATGGCGGTGTTGAGGTCGTTGAAGATGGTGGCCGACGCCCTCCCCTCAAGGAGGTCCCCAAGATGGGTGACTATGTCCGGTTTTTCCTCCAAAAACAGGTCAAGGGCGGCTTTGAAGCTCTCATATATGTCCCCTTTCCGTATGCTGGCAATGTCCTTCTCCTTCGTCCTCCATCCCCTACCCCCACGGTAGAGGGTCGCACCGAGGTGGGTATCCGTGAAGAAGCCTATCCTCATTCCGCCGGCAATTGTAGGGTGGTAGCAGGAGGGGGGTAGCAGAGATTTGAACGCTCCGGCGTTCAAAATTCCGCCCTTGGGGGGAGGCCCCAACGTAGTATATCCACCTTATGATGTTCAACTTCATCCTTGCGCAGGTGCCGGCTTACGGGGGGCAGCAGCCTTACCCCCAGTACCCACAGCAGTCCCAGTACCCACAGCCCCAGCAACCCCACCCGCAGCCCTATCCGCAACAGCCCTACTATCCTTCCCAGTCGTACGTGGGAGACCCGAACGTGGCCTGTAAGTTGGGGGAGTTGGCCGGTGAGAAATACACCGAGAACGAGCAGACGACCTGGTACCTCCTCGGATGCCTCGGAGGTTTCTGCCTCGGTCCCTTCGGCTACGTCGTCCCCCTATTCGTGAGCGAACCTTCCCCCAAGAGCGTCCTACCCATAACCATGCCGCCCGTCGCCCTTCAGAGCTACGAGAGGTGTTATAAGGAGACGGGGAAGAAGAAGATGAGGGAGTACGCCTTCTGGGGCGTGACGACGGGTTGCCTCGCCAGTATCCCCATATCGCTGATGATTACGTCCGGGAGGTAAGGGGTATGAGGAAACACAGTCCTGTCTTCCCGAAACTCCTCTGGGGCGGCTATATCCCCTGTAGGAGGGTGGAGTACAGGGGGGAGTGGTGGTACCAAAGCCTTAGGGAGGTGGCAAAACACCTTGAGTCGGGGCGTTATGAGGATATGGCGGAGCTGGCGGAGATGGCATTACCCCGACCGGACAGAAAATCTCCTCTATCAGTTCCAAAAGGGTGTGATTGAAGGGTTTGGGGACTACATCGTAGGGCATACCACGTATAGCAGAGACCTTGTAGATTTACCCTTCTTTTCATACGCGCGCTCGCTCTACTTCAAATACCGAAGGGTCTCTATGATGAGATCTGACTTCCTTCCGACTATGTTGAGAACTTCCACTCCTTTGAGGGTGTCTATTCCCACACATTTCCCAAAACGCTCCACCGGTTCAACACCGCCCGTTGAACATAGGCTTTCCTACCACAAACCCGTTTTTAGAATCAAAATATGCTCTGGGTTTTATCCTTTTCTCAGGTGTATTTCATGGAAAACGTCGGTCAGGCGGACGAAAACGTCCGTTTTTATACGTTTCCGAAAGGTAAGGTTGCGGTTCTCTCAGACGGAAGCGTCCTGCTTGATAAAACCCTCCTCTCCTTCGGCTCGTCCCCTCACTTCGTCCTCGGCAAGAGCTGCGACGGAGGTAAGATAAACTTCTTCGCCCCAAAGGAAACATTTAAGGGCATAAGGCTATGCTCTCAGGTCGTCCTAAAAGAAGTCTACCCCAATATAGACGCCGTCCTCACCCTCTCCTCTGGCGATATGACCCTCCAGTTCTTCGTCCGTCCGGGTGGCGAAGTCTCGGATATAAACCTCCGGGCCGAAAACGGCTCCTTCCATACGGCAAACGGTGAGACAGTCCTCACCTCCCCTTCAGGGGAAGACCTCCTGAAGATGACCGGCCTCAGGGCCTTTCAGGGGACACAGGAGATCTCCGTCAACGCAGAAGTTGAGGGTAGCAGCCTGAGGTTCGCCGTAGGGGAGTACGACAGGAGGCACACCCTCGTTATAGACCCCTACATCCTATCGGCCGCCGTGATAGGCGGATACGGCGAAGATGTGGCAAACGGTGTTGCCTACGCACCGGACGGAACGATCTACATAACCGGGTCCGTGGGAGCTTACGACGGCTTTATTCCCCTGCCCGTTCACGGGACGCTGGGCAGCGAAATGGGGAGCGACGCCTTTGTCCTCCACTTCGCCCCCGACGGCATCACCCTCATTGAGGGGGCCATCGTATCCGGATCCTACATAGACGAAGGCGTGGAGGTTTTCGTGGCCTCGGAGATATACGTGGTAGGGTTCACTTTCTCCACAGATATTGCACCTTCAAGGGTCGTCTTCGGTCAGGCCTCTTCATCTTCCATTTTCGTGACGCGTCTATCTCCGGATCTGTCCACGCACCTCGGAACGGCCCTCATAGGCGGTGCTGCCGATGAATACGGCAAGGACATAATCGTATCCCCCTCCGGAGACGTCTTCGTACTCTCTCTTATAAGGGACACGGCAGGTCTCCCTTCCCCTCTCACGGTTTACGGCGCCGTTAGGCAGGGGGACTGGAACGTAATGGTGAGCAAGCTTACCTACGACCTGAACACGTACATAAAGGGTGTCGTACTCGCATCGGACTCGGCCGACTACCCGTCCTCTATGGCACTCTCCACCTCCTCCGGGAACCTCTACGTCTCCGGCACGGTCGGGAACGCCAGCACGTTTGCCAGCCACACGGTTATGGGGACGACTGGGGGACAGGAGGTCTTCGTATCCCTCTTCTCCTACTCCCTGAACCACATAAGGACGGTCCTCGTGGCCGGAAGCTCAGAGGACAGGGCCGCAGGCGTTGACCTCGGTGCGGATGATACGGTGTACGTCGCGGGGTACACCATGTCCTCAAATATTGCCCCAAGCAGAACAACTCTGGGGACCCGCTCCGGATGGGACGTGTTCGCTACGAAGCTTTCACCGGATCTCACCAACCATGTTAAAACGACCGTGGTCTCAGGCTCAGGTAACGAGTACGCCTACGCCATGGACGTGAGCGCCATGGGATACGTTTATATAACCGGAAGGACCACCCAGTACAGCGGCTTATACGGGTACTCGTCCACGGCGGTTTTCGGGACCACGGGGGAGGAGGACGTATTCTTCTATATCCTGAACGGCGACCTCAACCACTCCCAGACGAGCGTTCTGGCGGGGAGCAAAAACGACATGCCGCACGATATTGAGGTTTCCCCGACGCTTGAAGACGTGGCGGTCGTGGGAAGGTGCGTTAACTCCTCGGACTTCGCCCCCTCAAGGGCCACGTTCGGAACGACTGGAGGAGAGGATGGCTTCTTCACGATGTTCAACGTTGAGATTACTGCCCACGTAGGCACTTCTGTGTTCGGAAGCCTCGGGTACGACGGGGCGCTTGGAGTGGCCGCCTCCCCTTCAGGAGAGGTGTACATAACCGGTGAGACCTACACGCCCGTATTCGCCCCCTCCCGCATATACCACGGTCCATCCTCGTGGGGTAAGGAGGCTTTCGTGAGCATGTTCTCCCCGGACCTCACGACCCACATAGCCACCGCCATACTCAGCGGTGGAGGATCGGACGGAGGCACGGACATACTGTTTGAGGATATGACCGGAACGGTAATAGTGGGAGGGCATACAGCCTCTTACGACTTCCTCGGCGGAGCCTATGTGCGCTACGGCTCAGGAGGATATACGGACGCCTTCGTTGCCCTGCTCTCGCCAGACCTCGCCACCCTTATGGGGGCGGCTGTCGTCGGTGGCAGGGGGTACGATTACCTATGGGACATAGACCTGGACCCCGCAACCGGGAACGTAGCCCTCGCCGGTGAGACCTGGGACACCCTCGGACTTCCCGCTCCCCTTTACATTTACAACGCCGGAGGCGTAGACGCCTTCGTCGCCCTTCTGGACTTCGGCCTGAACTACCTCGGCACGGCCGTAATAGGAAGCTCCACCGAGGGTGATTACGCCTACGGCGTGGCCTTTGACCTGAACACGGGAGATGTGGTAATAGCCGGCAAGACCCACAACTCCTTTGATTTCGGACCTCCCGGCTCCGCCATGATGTGGGGAAATCCCGACGGCGAGGACGCCTTTTTGGTCGCCTTCGCACCGGATCTCTCGGCCCTCTTCCAGAACTTCGTAATAGGAGGATCATCCTCAGATGGAGCAAACGCCCTCGCATACGATCCCCTTAACGGCCTCTTCTTCTTAGTCGGTGGAACCGGCAGCCCGGACATGCCCTTTACACTCGCCCCCCTCGGTCCCCTCGGATCAGGGGACGGCTTCGTGGCCGTCAGCGACCTCTCCACCTTCGTGGATGGAGTGTACGTCGGAGGGTCCGGATGGGACAAACTCACGGACGTATACCTTTCCGGCGATACGCTCTATATCGCGGGTAAAACGGCCAACCCCTTTGACTTTCCGGGTGTGGTCTCCGTATACGGTACGACCGCAGACTTAGACGCCCTCGTCATGGAGATGGATCTGGGGCTTACGTCCGCAAACACCTACATCCTGGCGAGCAGTAAGGTGGACGAGGCCACGTCCGTATTCATGAACTACCCCTCCTCCGTCAAGACGGTATACACGGCCGGGGTAACGTGCGAGCAGGGGGACTTCCTTAGCGGAGCGTACACGCCTTACCCCACGCTCGGAGGTTGCGACGCCTTCGCTGCCGTTTTGTACGACGTGGCCACACAGGTTAAAGAGCGTCCTTCGTCCGCCTCCGACTTCACCCTTGAGAAGGACGGAATAACGATAAACCTGAGGCGTCAGGCCTACGTGGGGGTTGACGTGTATGATGCATCCGGAAGGCTCGTACACAGGCAGAGCATGGGGATACTACCCGCGGGTGAACACAGAGTGGGCTTGAAACTCAAGAGGGGCGCCTACACCCTGAAGGTGAGGATAGGGGATAGGGTGAAGCTGATAAAGGCTGTACGTTGATGCCCTGAAAAGGGCGGGGTTTAAAGGGGGTTGCACACCCTCCGAAGACTCCCCTTAGAATAACCGCGTGCGGTTTCTCCCCTTCTGCTTTCCCCTTTATCCCCTGTACACTTCCCAAAACTGCGAGGTTTATTCCCTGCATTACCACGAGGATGCCGTGTTCTTCATGAGGGAGGAGTACGTACGCCTACCCGATTTCCGGCAGCGCGTCAGAACGGATATATACACCTTCAACTCACCCTCTCAGGAGCTGCGTAAAACCGGAGTCAGGTTTTCCTCCTCCCATCTCGTAGGTGAGGCTTACGCCTCACGCTACGCTCTAAACGAAGATTACGCGTTCGGCTTTTACGGGAGATGGAAGTTCTTGGGTTTGATGCTCTACAGGGCCAGCAGGTTTCCGTTTTACGGAGAAGGGGTGCTTTTTAGACTCTCCCTTCTGAGTGCATCCCTAACCGCCGGATGGGCGGAGGGAGGCCCCGTAGCCGGTTTCCGCCTGGGGGAGAGATTGTACTTAAAAGGTCTTTACACAACGGCAGGGGATACGTTTAGGGGTATCGGTATCGGGTACACGGGAAAATCGTACGATCTGTTTTTGACCTTAGGCGATGGGTTGCTCGCAGAGGTGTTCGCGTTGGTCGGTGGGTGGGAGATGAGAGCTGGATATACATCTACGAGAAGGCTCAACGTATTCCGATTTGAGGCCGTGAAGGATTGGTTGGGGGTTGCGGCGAACTATGGGAGCTGGGTTGGGTACTCCGGCGTGGAACTCCAGTCCTTTTTGAGGGTTGAAGGTAAACTCTTGAGGGTCAGATCGGGATTTTCCGTCAGGGAAGATGGGAATTACGCCTACGATTTTGAGGTTGTTCCCTTGCCACTTTTACTCTTTAACGCCATTCTCCTAAAACCCACCTTGCGTCTGTACGGCCTTAAGGACAGCCTCTATCTCGCCTCCGCAGGGGTTGAGAGCGTGTTTTATGAGGACCTGTCCATCGCCGTCTTTTACGATTACGGCATCCTAAACGGAGTGCGCCTTTCGGTCAACTGGACCTTGTGGGACTGAAAACTTCAACCTTCTCAACCTCAAATCCTCCGTCCTTTATCGTGAGTATCGCGAAGCTCTTTTTCACCTTCATAAAGTCATCCGTCGGGGATCCGGGGTTCAGCATCCTCACACCATCCACCTCAGCGTAAAACCACCTGTGACTGTGTCCAAAGATTATCAGGTCAACGGTAAGTCCCTCCCTCTTAAACCTCTCCCTGACCCTTTTCTCAAGCCCGAGTGGTGAGCCTATACCGTGATACAGACCGATCCTCAAACCTTCAAGGGTCTCAACCCTCAGCTCGGGTAGCAAATTCCAAAGGTCGGCATCGTCCATGTTCCCGGCTACGCCTATCACAGGTGCGAAGGCTTCCATTTCCCTCAAAACGTTTATGGATGTGAAATCACCGGCGTGGAATATGAGGTCAACACCCTTAACCCTTTCGTAAAACTCGTCGGGTAGAAAGGATGCCCTGTGAGGTATATGGGTATCAGAGATTACCAGAGCTTTCAGCATTTCCGCCGTTCCCTTTACCCTTTAGGAGTATCCCAAAGACGGGAAAGACCACGTATCCGAGTAGGAAAAGAACGGTGGAGAGGATCTTCTCACCTGTAAGGGTGAGGTAAAATGCCGCAGCCACACATAAAACCGCCATTCCCCATGCGCTCCAGTTCAAAACACCCATCTGTGGGGCTTTCATAAGAGCGTATTCTAAACCCGTTTAAAATCCACCACCTATGATCAGGGATGTTGAGATCAGGGTTGGCAGGGTGGTGGACGCAAAGCCTCACAAGAAGGCTCGCAAGCCCGCTTATATCCTCAAAATAGACTTCGGTAGCTACGGTGTAAAGACGTCCTCGGCTCAGATAACTGACCTCTACAGCCCGGAGGATCTCATAGGCAGGATGGTGGTGTGTGTCACCAACCTTCCGCCGAAGAACATCGCAGGGGTGCTATCCGAGGTACTCGTCCTCGGTGTGCCGGACCGCAAGGGAAGGGTAGTTCTCTTAAAACCGGATTCGGAGGACGTGGAGCCGGGGGCTGAGGTTTTCTGAACGGTTCCTCAGAACACCCCCTTAATCTCCCTCACCTCTTCTCCGATCCTGACCTTCAGCAGATAGACACCTCTGGGCAACTTCAGGCGGTACTCGTATTTGCCGGCGGGCAGGTAGCCGAGGCTGACACGCTTGATAAGTCTACCGTCAGCAGAATATACGTCAAATCCGGCGTAGGAGGATGTGGGGAGGATGAGAATAAGCGCACCTCCTGAGACTTTCACGTACGCATCCCTTGACACTTCCGCTTTCTCCGAGACGCTTAAGGCTGCGGGCAGTCTGCTCACAAAGGCGTCCCTACCACCAGTTGTGCCGAACACGTTTCTGCTCTGTGCAAAATCACTGGAATTCCAGGTCCCACCGGAGACAAAAACATTTCCCGAACCGTCCACCACCACGTGATCGACCCAGTCTTCCGAACTTGAGGCTAAAATGACGGTGGCGAGGTGTGTGTCCAAGAGATTGTTTATCTTGCTGACGAAAGCATCACCGCCACCAGTAGTGCCGAACGTATTTCTGCTCGGTGCGAAATCACCGGAGCTGAGGGTATAACCTGCCACAAAAACGTTTCCAGAACCGTCTACGGCTACGGAGTATGCCGCATCCCAATTGCTTGAAGTCAGTATGGCCGTGGCGATATGCATGCTCAGGTCGCCACTCAGCTTGCTCACAAAGGCATCTGTACCACCGGAAGTTCCAAACGTGTTCCTGCTCGGCGCAAAATCTCCAGAGTTGAAGGTATAACCTGCTACAAAAACGTTTCCAGAACCGTCTACGGCCACGGAGTGCGCCACATCCCAATCGCTTGAAGTCAATATGGCCGTGGCGATGTGCATGCTCAGGTCGCCACTCAACTTACTCACAAAGGCGTCTGTACCACCGGAAGTTCCAAACGTGTTCCTGCTCGGCGCAAAATCTCCAGAGTTGAAGGTATAACCTGCTACAAAAACGTTTCCAGAACCGTCTACGGCCACCGATCGTGCCGCATCCCAATCGCTTGAAGTCAATATGGCCGTGGCGATGTGCATGCTCAGGTCGCCACTCAACTTGCTCACAAAGGCATCCGAAGTGCCACCAGCAGTGCCGAACACATTCCTGCTCGGCGCAAAATCTCCTGAACTGGCGGTATAACCGGCCACGAAAACGTTCCCAGAGCCGTCTACGGCTACGGAGTGTGCCTCGTCATCATCACTTGAAGTCAGTATGGCCGTGGCGATGTGCATGCTCAGATCACCACTCAGCTTGCTCACAAAGGCGTCTGTACCACCGGAAGTTCCAAACGTGTTCCTGCTCGGCGCAAAATCTCCCGAACTGGCGGTATAACCGGCTACGAAAACGTTCCCAGAGCCGTCTACGGCTACGGAGTGTGCCTCGTCATTAGCACTTGAAGTCAGTATAGCAGTGGCGATGTGAGCTGATAAGTCGTTGCTCAGCTTACTGACGAAAACGTCAACGCCACCGCTGGTGCCGAAAACGCTTCTGCTCGGTGCGAAATCTCCCGAATTCCCTGTCCATCCGGCTACAAAAACGTTTCCGTTGTTGTCGGTGGCTACGGAGTAAGCCCTCTCCTCACCGCTTGAGGTCAGTATAGCCGTTGCAACCGGGTCAATCACAAGCATGTGCTTCCTGTCCCAGTTATCAACAGAAAACCTGACCTCTTTGCCTTTCACCTCCGCTCTAACCTCCACCTCCTCCGCTCCCTGATACGCCTTCAGATCGCTTATCTTGACAAGCTCTTTGCCCTCCTTGACGATGTATATGCCGTCCTCTCTTTGAACCACACGACCACCGGTCTCAACCTTTATTCGGCTCGGATCTCCTCCGGGACGAACGATGAACTGAAACTCCACTATACCCCTACCGTCAGCCGTCAGTATGGCGTCCACCTTCGGATATACCTCCTTTAACACAACACGCCTATACGTCGGTATGTCGCTTATAGCCTTGTTCCGGCCGAAGTAGGATATCTTCGTTTTCAAGGGCATGTCTCCGGTTATAAACCTCGGTGCAGAGCCGAAAGATACCCTAACGCCGTTGATGTAAACCGTCCCGTCCCTCAGGACGTAAACGACAGAGGGGTGCATGCTGTAGAAGACCACATCGTTGGACAGCTGGCCGACGTTCTCCGCAAAGAGCATGTTTACGCCCCTGTTGTAGGCCTCTAAGGCCTTTAAGTCGGCTTCTCCACCTATGTAAGCGTGCATCCCCATTATCCACATCATAACGATGTTATTTTAACATACCTGAGAGCGGGATGTCAAACGGAGCTGCCCCTCAGAACACCCCCTTAATCTCCCTCACATCGTCTCCGACCCTGACCTTCAGCAGGTAAGATCCTTTCGGCAACTTCAGGCGGTACTCGTATTTGCCGGCGGGCAGGTAGCTGAGGCTGACGCGTCTGATCAGGCGGCCGTCGGGGGAATAGACGTCAAATCCGACGTAGGCAGAGGTTGGAAGATCTATCCGTAGGATGTTCCCTGAGATGGAGATCTCCTCACGGGTCTTATAGCCTTCCGAAACGTCTAAGGTGATAAAGAGTTTGCTTACAAAAGCGTCGTCCAACCCCGCCGTTCCGAATGTTGTTCCGCCCTGAGCGAAGTTCTGGGAGCTGTTCGTAACGCCACAAACGTAAACGGAGGTTCCGACCAGTAGCACATCGTAAGCGTAATCGTTGGTAGGGGATGCCAGAACAACGGTGGTTATATGTGAGGAGAGATCCGCGGTCATCTTACTGATAAAAGCATCGTAATAACCGGAAGTCCCTATGACCGTCCTATCCGAGGAAAAAGTTGATGCGTTCTCCGTCCTTCCGGCGATATAAACCACTGAACCGTCAAAAGCCACAGCGCTGGCCGCATCCGATCCGTCCGAGGCCAAAACCGCCGTTGCCATGTGCAGTGTCAGGCTACTGTCAAGCTTGCTGACGAAGGCGTCAAAAATACCCGAACTTCCGAAGAGATTGTTCGGAACGAAGCTCGTGGGATCAGCAGTCCTTCCCACCACGTAAACGACATCACCAACCACCATAACATCCGATGCGGCGTCCTCTCCGTTGGACGCCAGAACGGCCGTGGACAGGTGCGCTCCCAGATCTTTGCGCAGCTTACTGACGAAGGCGTCAGAAGAACCAGTGTTTCCAAACACCGTCCTGTTCGGGGCGAAATCGGAGGAGTTCAGGGTTTTACCGGCGACGTAAACCGCCACACCGTCCACCGCAAGGGCGTAAGCGTAATCCCAGTCGGTAGAGGCCAGTATGGCGGTCGCCATGTGGGATAGGGAATTCCTGGAGAGCTTGCTTACAAAGGCATCCCTCTGATCCGAGGTTCCGAAGGTTGTTCTGCTCGGAGCGAATGTGGATGGGCCGGTGGTGTATCCTGCCACGTAAACGGCGCCGGTGTCCAAAGCGAGGGCGTACGCGTAATCGTGGGAGGTTGAGGCAAGTATGGCCGTTGCTATATGTGAGAAAAGGTCTGCCGACAGCTTGCTGACAAAAACCTCCGTGTACCCACCCGTTGGTCCGTAGACGGTCCTGGTCGGAGCGAAATCCAAATAGTTAAACGTATGCCCCGCCACGTAAACCTCCCCTCCGTCCACCTCCAAAGCAAAGGCCTCGTCATGACCCGTAGAGGCCAAAACCGCCGTGGCTATATGTGCTGACAGGTCCCCGCTCAGCTTGCTCACAAAGGCATCGCTCAGACTGTCGCTCCCAAAGGTGATGTGGGGTGCAAAACTCGCAGAGCTACCAACCCTCCCGGCCACGTAAACGGCGGCTCCATCCGTGTCTATATCTACGGCCAAATCCATGTGGCTTGAAGCCAGTATAGCCGTTGCAATCGGGTCAATAACGAGCGTGTGCCTTCTGTCCCAGTTATCAACAGAAAACCTGACCTCTTTGCCTTTCACCTCCGCTCTAACCTCCACCTCCTCCGCCCCCTGATACGCCTTCAGATCGCTTATCTTGACAAGCTCTTTGCCCTCCTTTACGATGTATATGCCGTCCTCTCTTTGAACCACACGGCCATCGGTTTCAACCTTTATCCGATGCGGATCTCCTCCCGGACGAACGATGAACTGAAACTCAACTATACCCCTGCCGTCTGCCGTGAATATGGCGTCTACCTTCGGATAGACTTCCTTGAAGACGACCCGCCTGTACGTCGGTACGTTGCTTATAGCCTTGTTCCGACCGAAGTACGATATCTTCGTTTTCAAGGGCATATCTCCAGTTATAAACCTCGGTTTTGACCCAAAAGATACCCTAACGCCGTTGATGTGTATGCTACCGTCCCTCAGGATATAAACGACCGAAGGGTGCATGCTGTAGAAGACAACGTCGTTGGACAGCTGGCCGACGTTCTCCGCAAAGAGCATCTTTATGCCCCTGTTGTAGGCCTCTAAGGCCTTTAAGTCGGCTTTCGCCTCTGTGCCGGAGGAGAGAACGACGACCCACAGCATAGAACAAAGTTTAGAGCTGTAAAATCATTCCTTGGGAAACCGTTGCATCCCCACTCTACCATCC
>JALWZG010000100.1 GCA_027002825.1 Caldifarciminota bacterium | reverse complement strand
GGATACGACTCCCCCCACACCCAATCCTCCCCTCAAGAGGAAACCCTCCCCGCGGTAGAAGACGTTGAGGCCGGTGGGATCTCCTACCTGCAGACCGTAGAGGAAAGTGAACATAGACACACCTACCATTTTAAGGTGGAATCGCCCGTAATATACCCGTTCATGCTGGCGCTCTTTTTGACAGCCTTTCTAAAGCCCAAGCTCATCGTGGTTGTTGTGTTTGACCAGCTCAGGTACGATTACCTCACGAGGTTTTACCCCCACTTCACGGGGGGAGGTTTCAAGAGGGTCATGGACGGAGGCCTCCGCTTCACCAACTGCCACCACACCCACATCCCCACCTACACGGCTCCCGGACATGCGACCATATCAACGGGTACATACCCCAGATACCACGGTATAGTTTCCAACACGTGGTACGATAGGGGTAGATCCGAGAGGGTCTACGCCGTCTCCGATCCCGATTATCCCGTTGTGGGTGGGAAGGACAGGTACGGAAAATCCCCCAGGAACCTAAAGGTAAGCACCCTTGGCGACGAGCTCAAACTGGCCAGTGGGTTCAGGGCGAAGGTTGTGAGCCTCTCCTTAAAGGACAGGGCCGCCATACTCATGGGTGGATACCTCGCGGACGTCGTCCTATGGTTCAACGAGAAGGACGGCAACTTCGTCACGTCTGAGTTCTACGCGGAGGATCTGCCCGTATGGGTGAAGGAGTTCAACCGCAAAAGGGTGGCCGATGGGTTTTTCGGTAAGGTTTGGAAAAGGATCGGACCCAAAAGCGCCTATGAAGGCCTTTCCAGCGGGGGACTCCCGAGGAGGATAGGCGGTGAGGGAAAACCGGATGAGGAGTTCTACAAGGACCTCAAGGCCTCTCCCTTTGGAAACGAGCTCCTCCTCGCCCTGGTCAAGGAGGCGGTAAGGGGCGAAAACCTCGGTAAGGACGAGATCCCGGATCTCCTCCTCGTCAGCTTCTCGTCAAACGATTACGTCGGTCACAGATACGGCCCTTACAGTGAGGAGGTGGCGGACATGACCCTGAGGTCCGACAGGTTGCTTGAGCGACTCCTGAACTTCCTTGACGGAGAGGTGGGGGATTACGTTTTGGTCCTTACCTCCGATCACGGCGTCGCACCCGTGCCGGAGAGGATGGCCGAGAGGGGTTTGATGGCGGGTAGACTGGATTACGAGGGTTTGAAGGGGGAGATGGAGAGGATAGACAAAGAACTTGACAGAAGGTTCGGAGAGGCCGACTGGTTCACGGGGGTTTCCTTCCCCTGGATTTACATGGACAAAAACGCTATCAGGGGAAGGGAGGAGGAGGTTTTGAACACGGTTAAGGAGAGGCTTTCCACCCTACCCGGCGTTCTCAGGGTTTTCACAAAGCGCGATCTCCAAACCCCTCCTCCCGAGGAGGACAAACTGGCGACGGCGGCCTATTTCGGATACGACCCCGAAAGGAGTGGGGAGGTTCTGATCCTCCTCAAACCCTTCCACATGGTGGGCAGGTATTACGCCACTACCCACGGAACACCGTACACGTACGACTCCCACGTTCCGCTGATATTTTTCGGAAAGGGCATTGGAAAGGGCGTGGTCCCGGACTACTGCTCTACGGTATCCATAGCCCCCACCGTGGCGGAGATCCTGAACGTGGAGCTCCCCGCGGCCTCACGTCGTCCCTTACCTTTACGGGCTTACAATTCCAAACCGTGAAGGTCCTGATAGCCAACAGGGGAGAGATAGCCGTAAGGGTTGAGAGGACCCTGAGGGAGATGGGACTCGTATCCGTGGCGGTTTTCTCCAATCCGGACAGGAACGCCCTCCACGTCATAAACTCGGACGAGGCCATAGGGATAGGTGGGGACACACCCTCCACCAGCTACCTTGATATCGGGAAGATCCTGTGGGCTGCCCGCAGGTCCGGGGCGAAGATGGTCCATCCCGGATACGGTTTCCTCTCGGAAAGGCCCGACTTCGCCCGTGAGGTTTTGGCCCACGGTCTGATCTTCGTAGGCCCGGATCCTGAGGCCATGGAGAAGGCCGGGGACAAGGTTGAAGCCCGGAGGGCGGCCGCGGCGGCGGGTGTTCCCCTCCTTGAGGGAACGGACGCAATAGACGGGGTTGAAACCGCCGTAGACCTGGCCAGGAAGATAGGCTACCCCCTCATGATAAAGGCGGCGGCGGGGGGTGGTGGAAAGGGTATGAGGATAGCCAGATCCGAGGAGGAGTTGAGGGAGCTCTTCCCCGTGGCTTCGGCCGAGGCCAAAGCCGCCTTCGGGGACGGTAGGCTCTACCTTGAGAGGCTCGTTTTAAACCCCCATCACGTTGAGGTCCAGATCATAGCCGACAGACACGGGAACGTCTTCGCCCTCGGAGAGAGGGAATGCTCCCTCCAGAGGAGACACCAGAAGTTCATAGAGGAGACCCCCTCACCCGTAATAGACGAGAAGACCCGCGAGGAGATACAAGAGGCGGCCGTTGAGTTTGCAAAGGCCATAGGCTACACCAACGCCGGAACGGTTGAGTTCCTCTACGACGAGGACAGGGGGAAGTTCTACTTCCTTGAGATGAACGCCCGCCTTCAGGTGGAACACCCCGTAACGGAGATGGTGAGCGGTGTGGACCTCGTGGCCCTTCAGATAAGGGTGGCCTTGGGCGAGAGGTTGGAGCTGGAGGGGGTTGAGAGGAGGGGACACTCAATAGAGGCGAGGATCAACGCCGAGAACCCATATGAGGATTTCGCCCCATCAACCGGAAGGATAGACTTCCTCCAAGAGCCTTCAGGTCCCTTTACGAGGGTGGATTCGGGCGTGTACACCGGATACGAGGTCCCCGTCTACTACGATCCCATCCTCTCCAAGGTGATAGTGTGGGGCGAGACGAGGGAGGTGGCGAGGAGGAGGTTGCTCCGCGCCCTCTCGGAGTACAGACTCCTCGGTGTGCGCACCAACATACCCTATCTGAAGGCTGTTTTGGAAAGTGAACCCTTTGTAAAGGGTAGGTACACCACCAACTTCTCAAAGGAGTTCGTGTTCCAACCCGAATACCCCGATTACCTTCCCCTCCTGGCCCTCGCATCCGAGCCTGAGAGGGGACGGAGGTTTGAGGGGGACCGGACCAGGCCGAGCCTTTGGAGGTCTTTTAAAGACTTTTCGGAATTCTGAAGGGAAACCCCATCCGTTTGCACCCTTAGAATACCGGTTGAACATGCTGAAAGGCACATGGAGAGTGAAGGTCGGTTTGGCGAAGATGTTGAAGGGTGGGGTGATAATGGACGTTACCACGCCGGAGCAGGCCAAAATAGCCGAGGAGGCGGGTGCCGTCGCCGTCATGGCCCTGGAGAGGGTTCCGGCCGACATCCGCAAGCATGGGGGAGTGGCCCGTATGGCCGACCCCGAAATCATCCTCCGGATAATGGACGCCGTCACCATCCCCGTAATGGCCAAGGTGCGCATAGGCCACTTCGTTGAGGCCCAGATATTGGAGGAGTTGGGGGTGGACTTCATAGACG
>JALWZG010000099.1 GCA_027002825.1 Caldifarciminota bacterium | reverse complement strand
CACCCTTAAGGACGGACTTGCGGGCGTCGTCGTTGTACCTGATGTCTTTCGCAGCCATGTTTCACCTCCTTTTTTATGACTCCTCTATGACGGCGAGGATGTCGTCCTCGCGCATGATGAGGTACTCCTCACCGTCTATCTTGACCTCGCTCCCGGCGTACTTGGAGAAGAGGACCTTGTCCCCCACCTTCACCTCAAGGGGGATCCTCTTCTCGCCCTTCTCGTCCAGGCGGCCGGGTCCTACGGCCACAACCTCACCCTTCTGGGGCTTCTCCTTCGCCGTGTCGGGTATGATTATGCCACCGGGCGTCTTGACCTCTTCCTCCTCCAAACGCTTGATCACGACACGATCCGCAAGCGGCCTCAGGTTCACTGCCATACCTCTTACCTCCTTTTAACTTATTTTAACCTAAGGAACGAATACTGGCTTATGTTAACCAAATGTCAAGTGGGGGGAACCCCCCACCGCCCTACCGGAACAGCTGTAGGAGGACACCCCCGTACTGGTGTATGAGCGCGCCGAAGACGAGGGAGACGATGGACATGAGCTTGATGAGGATGTTCATGGAGGGGCCGGTGGTGTCCTTGAAGGGGTCGCCGACGGTGTCGCCGACGACGGCGGCCTTGTGGGCCTCTGACCCCTTACCGCCGAAGTTTCCGGCCTCTATGTACTTCTTGGCGTTGTCCCAAGCACCCCCGGCGTTAGCCATGAATATGGCTATCAAGGCTCCCACCAAGAGGGCGGCGCCTAAGAAGAAGCCGAGGGCCTCAGCTCCGAGGAGGAAACCGACGACCACAGGTGCGAGGACGGCCGAGACGCCCGGCAGGATCATCTCCCTTATGGCGGCCTGGGTGACGATGTCTATGGCCCTGTCGTACTGGGGCTTGGCGTTGGGGTCTGTCAGGAGGTTCAGCTCCTTGAACTGGCGGCGCACCTCCGCCACCATCCTGTTGGCGGCCCTACCCACGGCCTTGAGGGTCATAGCCGCTATTAGGGCGGGCATGGCCGCACCGAGGAAGGCCCCGGCGACGCTCTCCACCTTGGTGAAGTCCAGGGCCTCAAGCCCCACCGTCTCGGTGTACGCCACCAGGAGGGCGAGGGCGGCCAGGGCGGCGGAACCTATGGCGAAACCCTTACCTATGGCGGCCGTGGTGTTGCCGAGGGCGTCCAATTTGTCGGTTATGGCCCTCACGTCCTCACCGAGGTGGGCCATCTCCGTTATTCCGCCGGCGTTGTCGGCTATGGGGCCGTAGGAGTCCGTGGTCATCACTATGCCGACGGTGGCCAGCATACCGACGGCGGCGAGGGCCACACCGTAGATGCCGAGACCGGGCGCACCCCAGACCTCCGCGGAGAAGTAGCCGAAGAGGACGGCGGCGGCTATGGTTATGAAGGGTAGGACCACCGACTCGTACCCGACGGCTACGCCGTTTATTATCACGGTAGCCGGCCCGAACTTGGCCGACTCCGCTATGAACTTGATGGGCTTACCGGAGGTGTAATACTCGCTCTCAAAACCTATAAGGAGACCGGCCACCAGGCCACCGATCACGGCCAGCCACGTGCCTACGCTGCCGACGACGACCTGGTTGACGAAGTACGCCCCGATGACGAAGAGGACGGCGGCGGTTATGGTGGCGTTCCTTATGGCCGTCTGCGGGTCGGCCTTCTTGAAGAGGTCTATGGCGTACACGGCTATCAGGGAGACCACGAGACCGAGGGCGGCGAGGATTATGGGGAGGGCGCCGTACTCCAACTTCATGTTGGAGAGGGCGAAGGAGCCGGCGAGGGCTATGGCGACGGTGGCCACCATGCTGCCAACGTAGGACTCGTAGAGGTCGGCACCCATCCCGGCCGTGTCTCCGACGTTATCCCCAACGTTGTCGGCTATGACGGCGGGGTTGCGGGGGTCGTCCTCCGGTATCCCGGCCTCCACCTTACCCACCAGGTCCGCGCCGACGTCGGCCGCCTTGGTGTATATCCCACCGCCCACGCGGGCGAAGAGGGCGACCGAGGAGGCACCCATACCGAAGCCGCTCAAGACGGCCGCATCCTTCGTGAGCCAGTACCAGAAGGCGACGCCAAGGAGACCGAGGGCGGCGACGGTTATTCCCATCACGGAGCCACCTTTAAAGGCCACGGAGAGTGTGTCGCCGGCGTTCTTGGTCCTGTAGGCCACGTAGGCCGTGCGGACGTTGGCGAGGGTGGCGGCGGCCATCCCGACGAAGCCGGCGAGGAGGGAGAAGAGAGAGCCGGTTACGTAGGCGACGGCCACGAGGGGTTTCGGTTCCACGGCTATGGCCAAAACGACGGCGACCACGGCGACGAAGGCGGCGATGTACATGTACTCCCTTCTCAGGAAGACGAACGCCCCTGTGCGTATGGCTCTGGCGTACTCAAGCATCACGCCCTCTCCACTCGGAAGGGAGCGTATGTAAACGTAGGTCAGAAGCGCAGCAGCAAATCCGAGTCCGCCGAGAGCCACGGATATGAGGATCAGAGTGTCCACCATAGGTGGCGATTCTACCCCCGAAAAGTAATCATTTTTTACCGCTTAGACTTTCCGAACCCACCATTTTCTTCAGGGTGTACAGGAGGTCCAAGGCTTCCCTCGGTGAGAGGGTGTCAACGTTCAAATTCCTAATGTAGGACAGGACGTCCTCCCCCGAACTCGAAAACTTCACAAGGATCTCCCTCTCGTAGATCCTCCGCATCTCCTTCGCCCTTTCTATGACGGGGGGTGGTAGGCCGGCCAGTTTGGCCACGTAAATACCGTAGCTCTCCTTGGAACTTCCCGGAAGTATTCTGTACAGGAAGGTTATCTCCTCCCCATCCACATCAACGTCGGCCTTGAGGTTGAAGGCGTTTGGGTGATCCGCCGCCAGTCTGGTGAGCTCGTGGTGGTGGGTGGCGAATAGTGTTTTCGCCTTTATACGCTCCAGTATGTACTCGGAGACCGCCCATGCTATGGCCAGACCGTCGTACGTGTTCGTCCCCCTTCCTATCTCGTCCAACAGGATCAGGCTCCTGCTTGTGGCGCCGTTCAAAATGTTGGAGACCTCCTGCATCTCCGCCATAAACGTGGAGATCCCTCTGGCGAGGTCGTCCGAGGCCCCTATCCTTGTGAATATCCTGTCCGTGAGGGGTATTCTGGCATAGTCGGCCGGAACGAAGCCACCCATGTGGGCCATAAGGACGATCAGACCCACCTGGCGGAGGTAGGTTGATTTACCACCCATGTTGGGACCGGTTATGAGGGCGAAAAACCTGTTCCTGTCAAGGAACACGTCGTTGGGAACGAAGGGTCTGTCCATAAAGGCCTCAACCATGGGATGCCTTCCCCTCCGTATCTCAAGGTCGTATCCGAGGTGTACCTCCGGCTTTACGTACTCGTACGTGTAGGCGACGTCCGCGAGGGCTATTGACAGGTCTATTTCGGCTATCACCCTGCTCAGGCGTTTTATGTCCTGTGCGGAGGCAACGATCCTCTTAAGGAGGTTTCTGTAGATCTCCCTTTCCAGCTCCAGCGCCCTCTCCTTTGCGGAGAGTATCCTGCTCTCCACCGCTTGCAGCTCGGCCGTCTTGTACCTCTCGCTGTTCTTCAGGGACTGAATCGGTATGAAATCCTCCGGAACGAGCCTCCTCTTGCTCCTCGGCACCTCGTAGTAGTACCCAAAGGCCGACACGTAGCCCACCTTGAGATTGGCAATTCCCGTCCTCTTCCTCTCCTTTTCCTCAAGCTTTGCGAGGAGAACCTCCCCCTCCTTCAGGGTTTTCCTGAGGTCGTCCAGGTGTGGGTTTACACCTTCCCTTATAACGGAACCGGAGGATATATCGGAGGGGGGATCTTCAACTATCGTCTCCTTCACGACCCTTGCCAACCCCTTCAACCTGTCCAGGACGTCCGAGGGCAGGCCCTTGACGTGCATGGCGGCCTCAACGGCCTTTTCCAAGGACACGACCAGATTCAGGGCGTTCCTGGGCGAAAGCCTGAGGGAGGATGCCCTCGCCACCTCCCTCTCCATATCCCTTATCCCCTCAAGGACACCGCCCAGTTTCAGGGCAAGGCCTCTGTTGTTGAAAAACATCTCAACCCTCCTCTGCCTGGAGAGTATGTCCTGCAGGTTCCTGAAGGGGTGGAGGAGGGAGAACCTCAGGAGACGCTTACCCATAGGCGTCCTACACCTGTTGAGAAGGGTGTAGAGCGACCTCTCACCGAACACGTCAAGTGTCTCCAAGGTGCGGGGATCTATGCCCACGTACCTACCGACCGAATGCCTTGCGGGTCTCTGCAGAAAGTGCAGGGCGGAGGGTCTCTTCTCCTTTATGTAGGAGAGGAGGGCGGAGAAGGCGCTCATGACGAGGGGTGGTAGGTTGAAGTCATGACCGTACACCTCTTCAAGCGTTTCCTTTCCCCTCCTTGACGAGAACACCTCCCCATCCCTCTCCGTTACGGCGTTGACGTCTATCGGTGGTTTCTTCCCCCTCTGAACCACGATCTCCGCGATGTTCAACCTTCCCATCTCCTCCAAAACCTCCTCCTCCGGGCCGTGGATGTAGATCACGTCCCCGGTTGATACGTCGGCCAGGGCGACCGCAGCCTCTCCCAGGGCGGATACGTACGCCGCCAAGAAGTTGTGGGAATCTTCGGGTAGTATTCCGTCCGATACGACCGTACCCGGAGTTATTACCTCCGTCACAACCCTCCTCAGGAGTGTTCTTCCCTCCTTCTCGTCCGTCTGCTCACATATGGCCACCTTGTATCCGGCCTTGAGCAACCTGTTGATGTAGATCTCGGCCGCCCTCACGGGTATACCCGCCATGGGAACCCGCACACCTTTACCCATCGGCCTGCTCGTGAGGACTATCCCCAGCTCCTTTGAGACCTTCTCGGCGTCCTCAAAGAAGGTTTCGTAAAAATCGCCAAGATGGAAGAGCAGGATCTCCTCCGGATGTTCGGCCTTTATCCTCTTGTACTGTTCAAGCAGGGGGGTGTCCTTTTTCTTAGCCGTCCTCCTACCCATCTCAACTGGGGAATTCTAAGGTTGATGGCGGGTAAGGGGTTCGTTTACCCCTTTAGAATCGCCTTCCAACATGCGGGTGAGGTTTAAAAGGATACTCCTGAAGATAAGCGGAGAGATGCTGGCCGGGGAGAGGAAGTTCGGTATAAGCCCCCACGTCCTCAACACCCTCTCTGAAGACATACTGGACGTCCGTTCCCTCGGTGTGGAGGTATCCGTGGTGGTGGGAGGGGGGAACATACTCAGGGGGACGGAGAGCGCGGACCTCGGAATAGACAGGGTTACGGGCGATTATATGGGTATGCTCGCCACGGTTTTGAACGCCCTCGCCCTTCAGAGCGCCTTGGAGAGGAAGGGGGCGCAGACGAGGGTTATGTCCGCCCTTGAGGTTTCAAGGGTCGCCGAACCTTACATAAGGAGGAGGGCGATAAGACACCTTGAAAAGGGTAGGATAGTAATATTCGCCGGGGGGACGGGAAACCCCTTCTTTTCAACCGACTCGGCTGCTGCGCTCAGGGCGGCCGAAATAGGTGCGGACGCCATGCTAAAAGGTACAAAGGTGGACGGCGTATATACGGACGATCCCGAGGTAAACCCCAACGCCCGAAAGCTGGAGGAGCTGAGCTACAGGGATTTCCTCGTGAGGGATTTAAAGGTTCTGGACGCGTCCGCCGTTGATATAGCGAGACAGTCGGGAATTCCCATAATAGTCTTCAACCTCAACAGGCGGGGAGACCTGAAGAGGATCGTCATGGGTGAGAGGGTGGGAACCGTCATTCGCCGCTGAACCTTCCCACGGTGTAGCCTATTGAAAATCCGAGGGAGGCGCCGAGCAGCACATCTGAAAGCCAGTGCCTGTCGTAATAAACCCTCGCCAAACCCACACCCGATGCCAAAACCAGCGTCCCCCATTTGACAAGGGGGTTGTCCGTCTTGGAGAAGACGTAGCCCGCGGCGGAAAAGGCCACAGACGTATGACCCGAGGGGAGGGAGTGGAAATCGTCGTCCAGGGAAAGGGGTCTGAAGTGCATGACGCCCAAACCCGTGTGGGGCCTTGCCCTGCCTATGGCGGACTTCAGGGCGAGGGTGGAGATCCCCGTAAGGAGGAAGGAAAGCCCCCCGTACTTTCCGAACTCGTAGATCTCCCTGTTGCCCGTGATGTACCCCGCGAGGGTGATGCCGGACCACAGGGCGACGTGGTACCTACCGTCGCCCATCTCGTTGAGGAGGGCGAAGGCAAACCTCTCGCCCCCCCTCTCCCTGCTCAGGACAAAACTCCTAACCCTTCCGTCAAGCGTGTAGGCGCACAGGGGTGTAAGGACAACCCCAGCGGCCAAAACGTACGTCCCTACCATTTCAAAACCCTTTTTAAAACGAAGATCAGGCCGACGGCCGACGATACCAACACACCCGTCGTCGCACCAAAGGGTAGGTCAAAGGCAAAGGCGAGGGCGTATCCGAAAAGGGAAAGTGCGAGCGACACACCTCCCGAGAGCAAAAAGGAGGTGAAAAAACCCTTTGACACGGAGAAGGCTATGAGTGCGGGGGCTATGACCATCGCCGACGTGAGTATAGAGCCGAAGGTGTTCAAAGAGAACATTATACCGAAGGTCAGCAAGGCCACTAAGAGCATGTGCAGGAGGCCGACGGGTACACCCTCGGATGCGGCTATATCGGCGTTGAAGAGGAAGAGTCTCAGCGGATGCCATCCGGATATCAGAACCGTCACGGCCGAAAACCCCGCCAAGGCCACTCCGTCCAAAACGCTTGATAGGGCTACGCTTCCGAACATGTAAGACCACAGAACGTCCGAATACCCGCTGTAGAACCTCAGGGCTATCGCCCCGATGCTCATGAAGAAGGCGAACAGGATCCCTATGACGGCGTCCCTTGGAAACCTCCCACCGAAGACGTACACGCCCACACCCATCAGGACACCCGCCAGAACACCTCCTACTTTGGGGTTGAACCCAAGGGCGAGGGCGAAGGCCATTCCGCCGAACATGGCGTGGGCTATTCCGGAGGCCGCGAAGGACATTTGGGTTGATACGACGAAGAAGGACAAAAAACCGAGCAGGAGACCTCCGAAGAGGACGACGAGGATATGCTCCCACATCCCTCAGAAGAGTTTGACGTTTACGTTTATGTACCTCTGGGGGTTTGTCCGTATATCCTTTACGAGCTCCCTTATCTCCTTTAGGGTGATGCTCAGATCGACGTAGAGCGAATCCTCCGTCATGAGCCTCTGGACTGTGCCCGAGGACCTTACAAAGGAGTCCACCACGGACACGGTCTCATCCAGTCTGTTGGCTATGCGGAGGAGCTGGTAGGAGACCACGTCCACCTTGGAGTTTGCGTTGTCCGCCAGATCCCTGGTGGAGGATATCAGCTCACGCAGGTCTTTGGAGAGGCGGAGGAGTTCCCTGTTGGTGTTCACCAAAAGGCGGTTTGCGCTCCGTAAGGTCGTGTCCGTCCTCGCCGATATAACCGTCAGGTTGCTCAGGATCTCGTTTATCATAAAGACGAAATCGGCAAAGGTGGGTGTGTCCTCTCCCCTTATCACACTCCTCTCGGGAAGGTTTTTTCCATCCCCTTGGTATATCACCAGCTTCCGGTTCCCCACCAGACCCTCGTTCTCTATACGGGCGAAGGCCCCCTCCTTCAACCTCATCCCCTCTATGTAAAACCACACGATCACGCTGTCGGAGTATATGTCTATGCGCTTGATCTTGCCTATATTCACCCCTTGCAGGCTCACGGGATCCCCGTTTCCCAGAAATCCGGCGCTTTTGAAGACGGCACCGTAAACGTACCTCTCCTTCAGCGAGAAATCCTTCAGCCACAACAAGCCCACGACGGCAACGGTGAGGGACAGGACCAGGAAAAAGGCCGCTTTAAGCCTCTCCATCAGGCCACCTTTGCCTCCTGTACCTTCCTCCAATCGGAGAGGAACCTCTCAAGGCCTATGTCCGTAAGGGGGTGTTTCAGGAGTTTCCAAAGGACAGCCGGTGGAACGGTGGATATATGTGCCCCGGAGAGGGCGGCCTCTATGAAGTGCGTGGGATGCCTTACACTCGCGGCTATGATCTGCGTGTTTATGTCGTACAGGGCGAATATCCTGACGGTGTTCCTTATGACCTCCATCCCCGAATACCCTATATCGTCTATCCTACCTATGAAGGGGGAGACGAAATCCGCCCCCACGCGCGCCGCTATGAGGGCTTGGGCGGGTGAGAAAACCAACGTCATGTTGACCCTCACCCCCTCGGCCTTGAGCCTCTGCAGGGCCTTCAGACCCTCCTCCGTGAACGGCAGCTTCACGACTATGTTGGGATGGATGGAGGAGAGGTCTTTACCCTCCCTGTACATCCCGTCCGCGTCCTCGGCCACCACCTCCGCCGAGACGTGCTCCAAGAAGGAGGCGAGCTCCTCGTAGATATCCTTGGGATCCCCACCGGCCTTCGCAACCAGGGAAGGGTTGGTTGTCGCCCCCGATACAAAGCCCAACCTCCAGAGCTTCCTTATTTCTTCCACATCCGCGGAGTCCACAAATATCTTCATAGGCGTTTATTCTAAGGAAGATTTCCACCCTCCGAACTCAAACGCATCCCGTGCGACGGTAAAATACCCGGCTCATGAGCAAGATAAGCGAAGTTTTGGCGAAGGTTAAGGAGAGGTACGGGGAATCCGAACCCAACTTCGTTCAAGCGGTCACGGAGGTGTTTGAGAGCCTAAGGCCTGTGGAGGACAGGCACCCCGAATTCCTGAAAGCAGGGGTGTACGATCGCATAGTTGAGCCGGACCGAGTCGTGATCTTCAAGGTCACCTGGGAGGACGACAGAGGGGTGATCCACGTCAACAGGGGGTACAGGGTTGAGTTCAACAACGCCATAGGTCCCTACAAAGGGGGGCTGAGGTTCCGGAAGGGGTTGAACCTCGGAACGGTCAAATTTCTCGCCTTTGAGCAGATCTTCAAAAACGCCCTCACCGGCCTTCCCATGGGAGGGGGTAAAGGGGGATCGGACTTTGACCCGAAGGGGAGGAGCGACAGGGAGGTGATGAGGTTTTGCTACTCCTTCATGGCCGAGCTCTTCAAGCACATAGGCCCCTACACGGACGTACCCGCGGGGGACATAGGTGTGGGGGAAAGGGAGATAGGCTATCTCTACGGCGCCTACAAGAAGTTCAAGAACGAGCACACCGGCGCCATAACCGGGAAAGCCCCGGAATACGGCGGGAGTCTCATGAGACCTGAGGCCACGGGATACGGATTGCTGTACTTCACGGCCGAGATGCTGGCCAACAGCAATCTGAAGGAGAAGGATATAAAGGGCAAGGTGATCGCCGTAAGCGGCTCCGGGAACGTGGCGCTGTACGCCATAGAAAAGGCCAACGAGATGGGCGCAAGAGTGGTGTTCGCTTCGGACTCATCCGGGAGCGTTTACGACCCGGAGGGTATATCCGGTGATAAGTTTACCTTCTTGAAGGAGTTGAAGGAGAAAAGAAGGGGACGCATAAAGGAGTACGCCGAGAGGTACAACCTCGCCTACTTTGAGGGGAAATCCGTGTGGGACGTCATAAAAGAGGAGGGGATAAAGGTTGACATAGCCCTACCGTGCGCCACCCAGAACGAGATAAAGGGAGAACACGCCGAGGCCCTCGTCAAGGCCGGTGTAAAGGTCGTCGCCGAAGGGGCCAACATGCCCTCAACCCCGGAGGCCATAGACATCTACAAGGACAACGGTATCCTTTACGGACCGGCAAAGGCGGCGAACGCCGGTGGTGTGGCCGTATCCGGCCTTGAGATGTCCCAAAACGCCACATTTATCCAGTGGAAGAGGAAGGAGGTGGACCTCAAGCTCCGGGAGATAATGAAGCACATATACCGTGTCGCATCCGAGGCCGCAGAGGCTTACGGACATCCCGGAGACCTGCAGATAGGGGCGAACATAGCGGGATTCCTGAAGGTGGCCAAGGCCATGGTCGCCATGGGCATCTTCTGATGCCTTACGGCCTTAGAATACATCCGATGCGCTCCGTAGCAACGCTTTTGTTGGTGTTGCCGTTTTTCCTCTCGGCGGATACCCTCGCCATAATACACGTGAACGATACCCACCACCACCTCTTCCCTTACAAGGGGTGGAACGGCATAGCATCGGCCGCCCATCTCATAAGAAATCTCAAGGCGACCTATCCCAACAACCTCTTCTTCCACGCCGGGGACGTCTTTGTGGGAGACTTCTCCTTCCCTTACGGCCTCGGACGTGTAGAGCTCAACCTCCTCAAACTCCTCCAACCCGACGCCATAACCCTCGGAAACCACGAGTTTGACATAACACCGGACAGCCTTTACAACGTCCTGAGCGATGTGGGGAGTTTTACGGTTTTTCTATCCGCAAACATGCGACCCGACACCATACCCCTAACAGGCATTGTCAGACCCTACGCCACCTTTACCAGATCCGGGAAAACGATATGCGTTTTGGGTTTGACCACCGACCAGTTCAACTTCCTGAACCCCGCACAGAAACCCGTCCAATTTGAAAACCCGGTTAACGTGGCAATAGCCTACGAGGATACCTTTGACCTGTTGGGTTGCGATATGAGGATAATACTCTCCCACGCGGGCGTGAACGTGGACAGCGCAATAGCATCCCAAACCGCCTCTTATGATCTGATCGTTTCCGGCCATACGCATAGGTGTTATGAGGAGCCGGCCAGGATAACCAACGCGTCCGGAGATACCACCTACTTCGCCGAGGCCTGCCAGCATTACGAGGCCGTAGGGCTGTGGTTGTGGGACATGAACACGCTCAAACCCATAAGCTACACCCTCTTCAGGTTGGACGCAACCTCTCCCGTGGACAGCGAGTTCACCGACTCCCTTATGGCGTTGAAATCCCGTATTGAGGCCGTTTACGGAAACGTGTTCGATGACTTCGTCGCCTACACGCCAAGGGAGATACGAAACGAGCCCGACAGCTCCCACTACCTCGACACCCCACTGGGAAACCTCATAGCCGATGCTCTCAGGGTTAAGGCCTCTGCGGACATCGGCGTTGTGCCTTACTTCTACATGGCGGAACCCCTATCCGCCGGCCGCGTAACCTCAAACGACGTCCTGATGGCCTTCCCTTACGGTCTGAGCGAGACGGCCATCACGGGGACGAACATGTACCTCCTAAGGGTGTCCTTAAGGGGAGCCGACCTTTACAGAACGCTCTCCATCACACAGGCCTTTGCGGACAGTGTACCAATAGCCCAGGTCTCCGGCATGACCTACAGGTTTGACCCCGAAGCCTCACCACCGCTTGAGGTGTCCGATATAACCGTGGGCGGACAACCACTGGACACATCGGCCGTATATACGGTCGCCATGGAAATGGGGACACTCAACCTCATGCTCCTGCTCGGTATAACCCCTGTGGACGTTGATACCACCCCGTACACCATCTTTGAGGCCATGAGGGAACACTTCTCGGACCTCGGCCTCTTAAACCCAACATCCGAGGGGAGGATCGCCTACAGGTCCTCCGGTGTGGCCGTAGGTGAGAGGAGGGTTGAGAGTTCCCCACTAAAAACCCATGCGGGGGAGGTGTTCCTAAAGGGTGAGTTCTCCGTCTTTGACGCCGGTGGGAGGCTTGTAATACGGGCAAAGGACAGGGTGTCGCTTCCCAGGGGGATATACTTCATAAGGCAGCGGGGACGCACCCACAAGGTCCTGGTGAGGTGAGGACTTGACTTTCACGTAAAAGGGGGCAGTATTGTCCGCTTTCAGAGTGAGGGTGGCCTACTTGACAAAAGGAAAAAAGCGACCATTATTCTACGCTTCGTTATCGGTATGACAACTACGCAGGTAGCGTGGGGAAGTGAGGCGACGAAATTAGTAAGGGCGACAGGTGGATGCCTCGGCAGGGGGAGGCGATGAACTCGCTGTCCACGGGAGAGGTTGCGTCCAACCTGAAGAGGGTGTAGC
>JALWZG010000098.1 GCA_027002825.1 Caldifarciminota bacterium | reverse complement strand
GGGCTACACACGCGCTACAATGGGCGGCACAGAGGGATGCGAGGCCGCGAGGCCGAGCTAATCCCCCAAAACCGCCCCCAGTTCGGATCGCAGGCTGCAACCCGCCTGCGTGAAGGTGGAGTCGCTAGTAATCACCTATCAGCTATGGGGTGGTGAATACGTTCCCGGGCTCTGTACTCACCGCCCGTCACGCCATGGGAGCCGGGAGCGCCTGAAGCCCCGCTGCGGCGGGGTGAGGGCGAGCCCGGTGACTGGGGCGAAGTCGTAACAAGGTAGCCGTACGGGAACGTGCGGCTGGAACACCTCCTTTTCAGAGTAAACATCCCTTCCCACCCTACCGAAAGGCTTTTTTTTATTTTTTTCCAAACCTACACCGGACACCCTTAGAATAGACGTGTTATGGCAGATATTTCGGCAAAGGAGATAAAGGACAAGGCCATTATAGTCCTCCTTTTGAACCTCTTCCTGCCGGGACTTGGCCACATCATCGCGTACAGGGAGATAGCCGAAGCCCTCAAGCGCACCGGTAAAAAACCCGATGCCGACCCCGAATCCATCAAACGCAACGGCATAATCCAGCTTATCCTGTACATCGTGGGTGCGGTTGTCATAACTCCGATAACGTGTGGTATAGGTGTAATAGTTCCGATAGTCGCCTGGATTTGGTCCTTCATCGTAGACACCCTTATGAACTACTACGGCGCCATGACGTCCGTACCCGAAACCGAAGGATAGGCGGGTTTAAAATACCCGTGTGGAGAGGCTTCTCCTCTGGTTGGCCCGGCAGGGCGTCAGGAACAGGAGGGACGTAAAGAGGGTTTTGGACGCCATAAGGAAGAAGGGGCTGAGGGGGACGGGTGAGGTTCTCTACTATGTCAGGTTGCTGTTTGATATGCTTGACCACACCTTGAAGGGAAAGTACACCTTAAAGAGGAAAACCCTCCTCACCGTTGCGGCCGCCCTCCTTTACTTTTTGACCCCCACGGATGCCATCTTTGACTTTATCCCCTTTGCGGGCTACCTTGACGATATATCCGTCCTCACCTATGTTATGAACGTTTTCTCACAGGAGATAAGCGAGTTCAGGAGGTACAGGGAAAGGCTGGGGGGTTAAATCCGGAATACGGAGAAATCGTGTCCTTTTATCTCACGGGGTGGTAGGTCTTCATCCCTGTACCCGAGGTTCAGCACAAAGGCTATTCCCAAAGGTCCGGTGTAGTTCAGGAGTTCCCTCTTTATGGTTTCCTCTATGCTCTTCGTCTGGAAGGTTATCGATCCGGTGTCAAGGCCTATTCTCCTCGCCTCGGTCATTATCAGCTCGGCTACGAACCAGCTCTTCGTCCAGGCTATCTTGTCTTTGGTGTTGCTAAGACCCACTATCGCTATGGGCGCACCTCCAAGTGTCTTTTTGAACTCTTTGAGGAAGTTCAGGAAGAAGTCCCGCATCACGCTCGGAACGATTTTTGACATTATGGCGAGGTCTCTGACCGGGTCGTAGAGTAGACGCATGTAGTTTACGAGCCTTTCCCTCTCCTTACCCTTCAGGACGACCGTTCTGACGTCAGCCCCTATCCCGTCCGAGATTTCAACGACCTTTTCTATGATCCCGTCCAGGACGTCCTCATCCACCGGGTCCGGTCTGTACCTCCGTATCGTCCTCCGCGTTCTTATCTCGTCCGGTACCTCTAAGTCTGTGCGTCTTATATCGCGCACTTCTATCATCCCAGTGAAGTCCCAGATCCCGGCGGGGTATCCGAATTCATCCCTTATACCCTTCAAATCCCCTTCGGGAACGTCAAAGATGACCTCGCTCGGCACGTTGAAAACCGATGCGGTGTAAAACATGTTGTACAGGGCGGCGGCACCGGCGCCTAAGTTGGTAAGATGTACGAGGTCGGAGAAACCCCTGTAGGCGAAGGTAAAGACCTTCAGGGATGAGCCTTCAACCCTGAGGACAAACCTGTTGGGTTTTGGAGGGGTCAGGGATGTGGGCGCGTAAAGCGCGCTCTCCAGTACAGCCAGAACACCTTTTCCTTCCTTCATGTTTTCACCTCCTTATAGCCGTTCTGTAAACGTTCAGATACCTACCGTGATCCCCCCTGATCCTCTCCATATCCTCCCCCTTTGCGAGCAGGAGTTTTGTCGTCTCCTTTATCCTCCTGAGGATGTTGAAAAGGCCCTCGGGTGAGGTTTCCCCGACGTCGTAAACCGTAAAGTCTTCCCCCGCGGTCTCCAGGAACACCACCCTGTACCTTTTTCGGGTTGGGAAGCTCAGTATGACGGGGAAGCCGTACCGCTTTGTGAACCCCCGGTCGTGGGGAAGCCTATCACCCTTCCGGAGGGGACACGGGGAATCGTACTCCTCCGCGATGTAAATCACATCCACCGAGACCTCCAGCCTTTCCGTGAAAAACTCTATGGGTGAGCCGTCCTCTACGAACACGTCCGAGACAGGCGTGGAGACGATGTAATACCTCGCGTTTATGCTTCGCAGTAGGGGTGAGAAGAGGGTGTCCACCTCGTCCTCCCTTAGGGAGAGAATTCCCAAGACCTCCCTTTCGGGTAGGCTTTCCCTCTCAAGCCTGATGTTATCCTCACCTCCGTGTTTGACCTCTTGGACCAGGAAGTCCTCAACCCCGTCTACGAACTCCTTCAACAGACCCCTGCTCCTGACGGCCGTAAACGGATCCGGATAGGAGAGGAGGTCCTCTCTGGGAAGGAGCGTTTCAAAGGGCTTGAGGGGATCCGGAAAGTAGTCTATGTGTAGGGGCTTTCCCCTGTAGAGGATGACGGTTGCGAGCGGGCGATCGCCTTTAAAAACCCTGAGGATTCCCGTAAAACCCCTACCCCACACCTATGTATTTTAAGCCCGAAGGCGTCATCCGGCCAGACCTTCAACGGTTTTGAGGTTTTCCGTCTTCCCTATTACGAGGAGGACATCTCCGGACTTCAGGGGTTCGTCCGGATCCGGAGGTATGACGACCCTCCCATCCCTTATTATGGCTATCACGTATATCCCGTACCTGCGGGTCATCTGCAGATCCTTCAGGGATTTTCCCACAAAGGGGGAGTTCTCACCGAGGAGGATCTCCTCAATCCTCATCTCGTAGACGTCAAGGAATTCGCTTATGGTGGGTTTTACGAGGTACCTCGCCACCCGCAGTCCCGCCCACTCAAAGGGTAGGATCACACGATCCGCTCCAGCCTTTTTGATGAGGTTGCCCCCTTTTTCCGTCAGGGCGGAGGATACCACGAATATGTTCGGGTTGAGGCTTTTGGCGTTCAGGACTACGTAGAGGTTGGCGTGATCGGAGTCCAGGAGTGAGGCAAGCCCTTTGGCCCTCTCTATGCCCGCCTTTATGAGGGTTTCCTCCTCCGTCGCATCCCCCTCCACGGCCAGGTATCCCTCGGCTATGGCGTCCTCCACCCTTTTCCTGTTCTGGTCTATTACTACGAAGGGTATCCCGCTGTCCGCGAGTATTTCGGCCGCTTTTCTGCCCATCCTCCCAAAACCGCATACTATGTAATGCCCTTTCAAACCCTTCATCCTTATCCTCCTTCTCGCAAACATCCGCTCTATTTGTCTTTCCATAACCGTTCCGAAAACCCTCGTTATGGCCACGCTCAAGATCCCCCATCCGAAGAATATCACGAGTATCGTCCAGAGCCTACCCAAGGTGGAGAGGGGTTTTACCTCACCGAAGCCGACGGTGGATATGGTTATGACCGTCATGTACAGGGCCTCAAAAAACGCCATGTCCTCTATGAGCATGTACCCCCAGGTGCTTACGAGTATCAGCGTTGAGATCAGGAAGAGGGGTAGGAGGAGGTTTCTCACCTAACGTTGAGCAGGGGGGTTATCCTCTGATCGTATGGCGCAACGATGATGGTGTTGTTCTCGCTCTCGGCGAACCGTTTTAAAACTTCAAGGTACTTCCACGTCAGATACTGGTTGGTGAGCTGGCGGGCTATGATCCTCTGTGCCTCGGCTATGCCCTGGGCTTCTATCTTTTTCCTTTCAGCCTCCAATTTCTCCCTTTCCAGAACGTACCTCATCCTCTCGGCCTCCTGCTGGGCTATCTGTTTCTTTTCTATCGCCTCCAGAAACTTCTCCGGGAACTTTATCTTCCGTATGTATACGTCCCTCACGTACACCCTCTCCTCCTTTCTCAGTGATCTGACTATGGCCTCCTTCAGGAGGGATGAGAAGTTCTCCCTCATGCTGTATATCTCACTCGTTTTGTACTGGGCGACGGCGTCCCTTATCTCGGCCCTGATGGCCGGGATGAGGAGTTTCTCCTCAACCGTTCTGGGTAGGGGTCTACCGTAGTCTATCATGAGCTCCGCCACTTGATCGGGTGCCAAGGCGTACCTCACGGTCGCCTCAACCGTGACCGGCAGACCGTCCTTTGAGAGGGCGTCTATGGGGTCAAGCCCCTCCCTTTCCCCGTCCTCGGATGTGAAGTTGAGTGTCCTGTCGTAGACGGGGACTATGTACACGGTTTGAACACCGGGTATGAAAAAGTGAAGTCCCGGAGGGAGTTCGTTTTTGTCTATCACGCCGAAGGTGCTCCTCACGCCCCTCTCCCCGGAGCTCACCTGCGCACAGGAGGAAAGGAAGAGCACCGACGACAAAAAAACGACCACATCTCGCATAAAGGTTGGAATTTTACGGTGGCAACGCAGCGTATACCCGGTTCGCTTCCGCCCCTATAATTTCGGAATGGGACACAGGATCTTCCGCAGGCCCAAAGGTTTTAAGACGATCACGGAGATGTTTGAAAGTTCGGCAAAGGAGTTCGCGGGGAAGGAGATGTCCCGCCAGAGGCGTGGAAAGGGTTGGATCTCGTACACCTACGCCGATGCCCACAGCCGCGTCCGCAAGATCGCACACTTTTTGCGGGATGAATGGGGGATAAAACGGGGGGATAAGGTGGCCCTTGTCGGGGAGAACCGACCTGAGTGGGGACAGGCCTACTTGGGAGTTCTGTGGGCCGGGGCGACGGTTGTGCCTCTGGACGCCCGATTGAACGAGATGGAGAGGAGGTATCTGTTGGACTTCGCCGAGGTTAAACACGTGATAGTGTCAAACAGGTATCTGAAGGAGATGCTTGAGTTCCGTAAGGATCTGGGTCTCAAGGGAATACTCTCCATGGACGAAAACGGGGAAACGCCCAGCTTCGCCTCCGTTGAGGAGAGGTACGGGGGCATAGACAGGGTTGAGGTTGACCCCGAGGATCTGGCGGAAATCCTTTTCACATCCGGCACCACCGGTTCGCCGAAGGGGGTGATGCTAACCCACGGGAACATCATGAGCGACATAGAGGGTGTATATCAGGTGATACCCATTTACGAGGATGACGTCTTCTTCTCCATTCTGCCCCTTCACCACGTCTACGAGTGTACGGTGGGATTCCTCGCCCCTATTTATATAGGTGCGACGGTCTCGTATGCGAGGTCCCTGCGTCCCAACGAGATGATGGAGGATCTGAAGGATACACGGCCGACGGTATGGTTAACCGTTCCCCTCATACTGGAGAAGATGCTGACGAGGATAAACAGGGAGGTTTCAAAGGCTCCGCCGGTCAAGAAGGCGGTTTTCCACGCCTTTAAGGGGAGCAGGAGGATACCCTTCGTGGGCGAGAGGTTGAACAGGAGGCTTTTCAGACCGCTGCACCAGAGGCTTGGGCTTGACAGGTTGAAGTTCATGGTGTCCGGAGGTGCCGCCCTACCCCTCTGGGTGGCCAGGGGAATGGAGGAGCTCGGCTTTAAGATGATCCAGGGGTATGGACTTTCCGAGACATCCCCTATTCTGACGGTCACACCACCCCACGACTCCAGGCTGCCCTCCGTAGGTGTTCCCATTCCGGGGGCGGAGATACGGATATTTGACCCCAACGAGAACGGTGAGGGTGAGATAGCGGCAAGGGGTCCCATGATAATGAAGGGGTACTACAAGAACGAGAAGGCCACAAGGGAGGTCATAACGGAGGACGGTTGGTTCCTGACGGGGGATATAGGTTATATGGACGGGGACGGGTACCTTTACATAACGGGTAGGAAAAAGGCCGTGATAGTCACGAAGGGTGGGAAGAACATATACCCGGAGGAGATCGAGACGAAGGTCCTGGAGTCTCCCTTTGTGGAGGAAATCCTGGTGTTCGGCGCCAAGAACCCCGAGACGGGGGACGAGGAGGTTCAGGCCTTGGTGTACCCCAACCTTGACGCCGTGAGGGATGAGGCTCACAGACTCGGCATAAAACCGGATGATGAGTTCATATACTCACTTGTGGAAAGGGAGATAGAGAGGTTGACGAGGGATCTCGCATCCTACAAGCGCATAAAGCGGTTTGCCCTCCGCTACGAGGAGTTCCCCAAGACGACGACCCGAAAGATAAAGAGACACCTGTTCAAGGGCCTTTACATAGAACCGGGCGAGAAGGTGAAGGATGCCGGTATAGAGGAGAAGGAGTGAGGATGAAAAGGCTTGAGGCAAGGGTTTTCGGTTGGGTGCAGGGTGTGGGTTTCAGGGCTTACACAAAGTGGAGGGCAAAAGATCTGGGCCTTTCGGGATACGCCAAGAACCTGCCCGATGGGAGTGTTGAGGTCGTGGCGGAAGGCCCGGAGGAGGACCTGCGCAAACTCGTCGAACACCTGTGGGTCGGCCCCGGAAGGGTGGATAACGTGGAGTGGAGAATAGTGGAGGAGGTGGAGGGGTTGAGGGGCTTTAGGATACTCTGACGGCCGTAAAATTCCGGGGATGCTTTTAAACGCCTTGTACATATGCTACCTCGGTACGGGGTGTAAGGCGGCCCTCCTCCAGGCCTCTCAGAAAAGCGCGGAGGCCGCTTTTCTCTACAGGGTTTGGGACGCCATACCCAACCCCAAAACCTTCGCCTACTCTTACGTCCTGCTCCTTAGGGGGGATTTTACACCGAAGGGTTTCAAACCCGAGAGTCCTCACCACGAGTACGTGCTGGCCGTATACCACGAGAGGAGGGGTGAAAGGGAAAAGGCCGCCGGGATTTACTACAAGGTGTGCAAAAGAACCGAGGGCTTGTTCGCGGCGGAGAACTGCTACAGGGCGTACAGGCTCGGTGTGAAGGAGGCAGGGGAGGAGCTCCTACGCCGCTTCCCCAACACCTACTACGTCTATTTCCTCCGGGGGTCCGGTTGAAGCCGGAAAATGGGTAGGGTTTTGGCCGTGGATTACGGAAAGAGGAGGGTGGGACTTGCCATAAGCGACCCCTCCCGGAGGTTCGCCTTTCCCCTGGGGACGGTTGACAGGAAAAGGAAGGGGTTGAAGGAGGAGATACTGAGGATCCACAGGGAAACCCCCTTTACAACCGTTGTTCTGAGCAGGCCGACACGAGAGGAACTCGTGGCCGAGGTGAGGAACTTCGCGAGGTGGTTGGAGAACAGGCTGAAGTGTGAGGTGGTGTTTTGGGATGAAACCTATACGTCCGTTGAGGCTGAGAGGTTGTTGCGGGAGGCCGGAAAACGCATAAACGCAAAGAACAAACACCTCGTGGACTCAACGGCCGCCTACCTGATCCTCTCGGAATACCTCGGAATACCGCTTGTCTGATCGGTACCGTTTCGGATCAAGGGCGGCCCACCTTCCTCGCCACGTAAAGGTAGGTTGAACCTATGTGGAACCTGTAGACCCTCTCCATCTCAAACCCCGCCTCCCTGAGCATAACCTTGAGACTCTCGGATGATGGAAACTCCAACATGCTCCTGAAGAGGTATACGTAATCCCGGAAACCCCCCAGGAGTAAGGGGGCGAGGACGGGCATGAGAACGGCGGGATAGGGCATTTGCAACAGGGAGAAGGCGTCTTTACCGAGGTTCATGTCCAGTATCAGGAGTTTACCACCCGTTCTCAAAACCCTGTTGAACTCCCTCAGGGCGAGGGGTTTGTCGGGGAGGTTTCTGAAGCCGAAGGCCACGCTCACGGTGTCAAAAACGCCGGATTTCAGGGGGAGGTTCTCGGCGTCCCCTTGGAGGAGTAGTAGACCCCTTCCCGCCCTCTTCAACATCCCAAGGGATATGTCCACACCCACCCCCAACCCCCTCTTGTAGAGCCTCAGGACGTTCCCTTCACCAGTGGCCACGTCCAGAAGCCTTCCCTCCGCCTCCCTTATCAGATACCTCCTCCACACCAGGTTCTGTCCGAAGGAGAACACAAAGTTCCTCACCTCGTAAAACCTCATCCCGGAGAACATGCGGGCTATCTCCTCCTTTGACCTCGGAAGGTGCATACGTCAATTTTAAGGGGCGAACCTGTAAGTTATCAGGACGTTGAGCAGGAGGGCCAGGAGGTTCATGAGAAGTCCCAATCGCAGCATGCTCCTCATGTCCACCAACCTGAAGGAATAGACCAACATGTTGGGAGGTGTGGCCACGGGGAGCATAAAGGCGCCTGAGGCCGCCACGGCCACTACGGCCGAGAGGGCGGCGGCGTCCATACCCGTAGCGGATGCAAAGGAATAGGCGAGGGGTATCAGTATGGCGGATATGGACGTGTTGGAGGCGAATTCGGTCAGGATAAGTGTAAAGGATGCCCATATCATCACACCCACGTGGGGATGGGTGTTCAAACCCCGAAACAGGCCGACGAACACTTCGGAGAGGCCACTTTTCACTATCATAAAGGATAGGGCGAAACCGCCTCCGAATAGCAGGAGGGCGTCCCAGGGTATACCCTTCACATCTTCCCACCTCACTACACCCAGGACGAACAGGGCAACAGCGGCCAGGACGGCCACGGTTGAGTCGTCCACACCCCCAACCCCCAGAACCTCCTGCCATCCGGGGATCTTTAAACCTCCCACGTCCAGACCCGTCCGGGTCAACCACAGGAGGACGGTTATAAGGAAAACCGCCAGAACCGCTTTCCCCTTCCGGTCCACATCTCCCCCCTCCACATCCACCCTCAGCTCCCCTCTTCCGAGCCTAAACCAGAAAAAGGAGAGGACAAGAAAAACCATCTCAAACGCGAGGGCGTAAGGGAGGCCAAAGGCCATCCAGTCCACGAACGATACCTCAAATCCGAAATTCTTCAGGACACCGGCGTACACTATGTTCGGAGGCGTTCCGACCAGCGTTGCTATCCCCCCGATGCTGGCGGAATACGCAGCTCCAAAAGCCAAAGCCCTCCTCAAACGGGGGGAAACTGGAAGCGATAGGATAACCGGTATCATTATGAGTGTGGTTGAGGTGTTGCTTATCCACATGGAGAGGAAGAAGGAGGAGAGGGACACACCCACAAACACGCTACCCTCGGATCTGCCGAAGACGGAGATTATCCTTGAGGAGATGAAGCGGTGGAGACCCTGTTTTTCTATGGCGAGGGCGAGGACAAAACCACCGAAGAAGAGGAAGATGGGGGACTTGGCGTACTGCGGGGCAATCTCCTTTGCGGTGGCCACACCGAAGAGCGGAGCGAGGACAAGGGGTAAAAGGGCGGTTATGGCGAGGGGTACGACCTCACCGATCCACCAGGTGGCCATCCAGAGGAGGGCGCCGAGGGTGGCGGATATTTCAACCTCTACGGGTAGGAGTAGTGAGAGGGCAAAGAGAAAAGGACCCAAAAACAGAAAAAACCCTTTCCTCAGCAAAGCAGGGCATTTTAACCCCGTTCACCTGATCACCACCTTTACGACCGCACCTCTCCGCTTTATAAAGTAAACACCCCTTGGAAGCCTAACCTTTCCGCCCGAACTCCTCGCCACAACCTTCCCGTCAACGTCCAGAACCACAAAAGGCCCCTGCGACTCAACGTACCCGTTCCCCACCCTCACCTTCTCCTCCACACCCAACTCACCACCCTCACCGAGGGGATCGTAGGTGAACTCTATCTCGTCAAGTATGGGGCTTTGGGTTGAATCCGCACTGGCGTAAAGCTCAACCCTGTACTGCAGATAGCGGAAGCTCTGAACGGTGAAGGTGTCAGACCCCGGTATTGAGGCCTGGTAGAGGTTCTGCGTCCCCGACCCTGTGAAGACGTAGGGGCCTATCCAACCGGTCCACGCCACACCGTACCTTGAGACCCTCACGTAGACGTGTATGGCGGTGTTTCCGGGGTTGCAGTTGGAGAACTGAACCCTCACGCTCTGCCATCTCCTGTAGACGCCCGCGTCCAGAACGGAGGAGGTCAGAGTGGCGGTAGGGGCGTACTGCAGGACCGTCTTGTACCACCAGAGGCCCTCGGCCAACGTGGGAAGACCCGCTCTCACGAGTATGTCCGGGGAGGCGTCGCTGTCCAGATCCCCTATCCCCACACCGAAGTAATGGCGGGAGGGTATGGGAGGTGCGACCTTGGTGAAGGACATGGAGCCGTTGTTTATGTAGATGTACACCTTCTGGCCGAACTTGTCGGCCACTATCAGGTCCAGGTCCCCATCGGGTTCAAGATCACCCTTTTCAATCCCACGTGGGGTGTTCAGGGAGTTGTCTATGACTATCCTGCTGAAAGACAAACCCCCGTCGTTCCTGTAGAGGATCACACTGCCGGCATCCTCGTCGGTCAGGGCCACGTCCTGATCCCCATCGCCGTCAAAGTCCCCAACGGTTAGGTTGAAGGCGTAGTTGGTGGTGTTGTCCAGGATGTGGGCGGTGAAGTTTCCGGCCCCGTCGTTCTCAAAGAGGTAAACCCTGTTCTGGGCTGTCTGCACTATGTCCAGATCCCCGTCCCCGTCAAAGTCCGCCACCTCAACGTCATAGGAGTCCCCCTGACCGGTCATTATGGTGTGGGTTATCCAGTTGGGGTACTGCTGCTCGTACCAGTATATTGAACCTCCGCCTATGGTCGTGGCCACAAGGTCGTAATCCCCATCTCCGTCAAGGTCGCCGGCCGCCACACCCTGACTCTGGGTTGCGGGCGGATGCACGTCGTTGTCAACGACGTGTTTTGTGAAGTTCATACTCCCGTCGTTTTCGTACAAAAGCAGGTCCTGGTTCGGATAGGAGGAGAGCAGGACGTCAAGGTCTCCGTCCCCCCTCCAGTCAAAGGCCACCACCTCATCCGGGCTGTAGGGGGAGTCTATCGTGTGCCTTGTAAAGCTTCCACACCCACTGTTCTCATACCAGTAAAGGGCATCCGTAAGTGCAGAAGGCTCGTTTGCCGCCAGGAGGTCGTTGTCCCCGTCCAAGTCCAAATCAACAATATCCGGGTTGTTGTCGTATCCGCCCAGTGTTCCGTCCACCAGATTCTCATCCAAGGTTTTGAAAACACCCCTCAGCCTCAGTTTGCCCGCGAACCCGTAAAACATATCGCTATCCGCAGAGCAGAACGCGCTGCCCCAGCTGGGGACTGGTCCGCAGACACCCGGCCCCCCCGACCAATCGCCCTGCACTGCGGATTGAGAGAGCAGAATCCCCAACATCGCAGACAATTTTAAAGTCGCCTACCGGTCAAATGCAACCTCACCTTTTCCGACCTTAGAATTCACGCCATGAAGGTCAGGATTGAGGAGCTGTTCAACATAGAGGAGTACGAGAAGAGGGCGAGGAACAAGTACGAGGCCATAGTCGTTATAGGTAAGTACGCCCGCTACCTCCTCAGGACGAACCAGATCAAGGATAAGAAGGTGAAAGGCTCTCCCGTGATAATCGCCGCGGCCAAGTTCGTAAGAGAGGGCATACCCTTCAAGAGAGTGGAAGAGGGTGAGGCTGCTGCTGGGGATCAGCGGTAGCATAGCCGCCTACAAATCCCTTCTGCTGGCGAGGGACCTGCACAAGAGGGGGTGGGAGTTAAGGGTAATCCTTACGGGAAACGCCCTGAGATTCGTCTCACCCCTCTCCTTTCGGGAGCTGGTGGGTGATGTGTATACGGATGAGGATTTCTTCAAGGGGAACACACACATAAACCTCGCACGCTGGCCTGACTTCTTCTTGATAGCACCCGCTACCTACAACGTCATAGGAAAGGTGGCATCCGGCATAGCCGACGACCTCTTGACGGCCACGGCTTCCGCCTACGGCTGGCCCCTTATATTCGCCCCCGCCATGCACACCGAGATGTGGGAAAACCCCATACTCGCCGAGAACATCTCCCGACTCAAGAGGTACGGACACGTTTTCCTCCCCGTCGGCAAGGGCGAGCTCGCCAGTGGGGATTACGGTGAGGGGAGGATGAGCGAGCCGGAGGACATAGTCAGGTGGTTTCTGGAAGTTGAGGGGATGGTGGATTTCTGGAAGGGGAAGAGGGTGGTAGTGACCTACGGCGGGACGGTTGAACCCATAGACGACGTCAGGGTTATAACCAATCGCTCCTCCGGTAAGATGGGGGTTGCCCTCGCATCATGGCTGACGTTCGCAAAGGCCCACGTTGTGGCCGTAGCCTGCGGGAACGTTCCGAGCGCCCCCGCGAGGGAGTTTTACAGGGTGGAGAGGGTGAGCGAGCTGATGGACCTGCTCTCACGTATGGACTACGACTATCTCTTTATGGCGGCGGCTGTTTCCGATTTCAGGGCGAAATACAGAAGGGGGAAGATCAAGAAGGGCGCAGGGGGCATAACCCTGAAGCTTGAAAGGACACAGGACGTCATATCAACCCTGGCGCAGGAGAAGCGGGGCAAGATCGTGGGATTTGCCCTTGAAGAGGAGGAGAACCTTGAAAGGGAGGCTCTCAGGAAGCTAAACGAGAAGAACCTTGACTTCATCGTGGCCAATCCACTGAAGGTTATAGGTAGGGATGAGACGCACGTTAAGGTTTTCTCAAAGGACGGTCTTCTCGGTGAGTTCTCAGGGAACAAATGGGAAGTGGCTCTAAAAACTGTGAGGGTTATCGCTTCGGCGTAGACGCCATGCTCGGCAGGGTTGCGAGGGTCCTGAGGATAATGGGTTTTGACACGGAGTTCTTCAGGGATGAGGAGGACATGAGGATACTGGCGAGGTGTCTGAGGGAGCGTAGGATACTGATAACGGCCGATAGAGAGCTCTACCGTCTGGCAAAGGGATGGGGTCTGAAGGTCATTCTGACATCCCCGCACAGAATTGATCCCTGGAAATTTTCCGAGGCCCTTTTAAAAGCTCTCGGAATAGAGGACTGCAAGAGACCCTTCGTCAGGTGTCCGAGGTGCAACGGGGAGCTCGTGGAGGTGGACAGGGAGGAGCTGGTGGGCTTTGTCCATCCCTACGTCTGGAACCGTAAGGAGAAGTTCGCCGTCTGTAAGGAGTGCGGCCAGATATACTGGGAGGGGACGCACGTTGAGAGGATGAGGAGAAGGCTTCAGGAGGACTGATCCTCCTTCGGCCTCAAGGTGGGCAGGGGTATGACGTCCCGGATGTTTTCCGAGTTCGTTATGAGCATGAAGATGCGGTCAAGACCGAGGCCGAGACCCCCCGTGGGCGGCATGCCGTACTCAAGGGCCGTTATGAAGTCCCAGTCCACGTCCTCCGGGAGCTCTTCGTCCTTTGCCACCTTCCTCAGCTCCACCTCTTTGAGGAGTCTCTCCTTCTGATCAATGGGATCGTTCAGCTCGGAAAAGGCGTTCGCAACTTCCATACCGGCGACGAAGAGTTCAAACCTCTCCACCACACCCTCCTCCTCTCTGTGTCTCCTCGCAAGGGGGGAGAGTTCAATCGGGTGATCCATCACGAATGTGGGATCGGTGATGTGATCCCCCACGAAGTGGTCAAAGAGCTTGTCGTAGAGTTTGGCCCTCGTGGGGTTTTTCACCTTTATACCCTCCCTTTCGGCCACTGCGAGGAGTTTTTCGTAGGGCGCCTTCAGAACGTCAAACCCCACCTTTTCGTTCAGGGATTCCACGAACCTTATCCTTTTGAAGGGGCGTCTGGCGTTTATCCTCTTTCCGGCGTACTCAAACTCCTCTTCACCTCCCGTCAGGAGTCTGACCATGGTGTTGAAGTACTCCTCGGTCAACTCCATCACGTCGCCGTAGTCCCAGTAGGCGGCGTAGGCCTCAAGGGCCGTGAACTCCGGGTAGTGGGTGGAGTCTATCCCTTCATTCCGGAAGTTTTTGCCTATCTCGTAAATCCTTGAGAATCCCCCAACAAGGAGTTTTTTCAGGGAGAGCTCCGTTGCTATTCTCAGGTAGAGGTCCGTTTCCAGGGCGTTGGAGTAGGTTTTGAAGGGCCGGGCGGTTGCTCCCCCGTATATGGGCTGCAGTATGGGGGTCTCCAGTTCTATGAACCCCCTCTCCTCAAAGAACCTCCGCGTCTCCCTCAAAAAGAGGAATCTCCTGTAGAAGTGCTTTCTCGCCTCAAGGTTGGATATGAGATAGACGTACCTCCTGCGGTATTTGAGCTCGGGGTCCTGTATCCCGTGCCACTTCTCCGGAAGGGGGTGAAGGGACTTGACCAGGAGTGTGAGCCTTTCCACGAGGACCGTCGGCTCTCCCGTTTTCGTGCGTACGGTTTCCCCTTCCACGCCTATGACATCCCCTATATCCACGAACTTCTCATAAATCTTGGCGGGGTTTCTGCTACCCCCGTATTTTTCAAGGTTCAATCCGACGAAGAAATCCTCAGGTGTTTTTCCCTTCTGAACCATGATCTGGATGTCGGCGAACTCCCCGCGCAGGTGGGAGAATATGAGCTTTCCGAAGGGTCTTTTTGTGAGAACCCTGCCGGCTATCCTCACCCTCTCACCTTCTTTAAAGTTTTCCTTTAGCCCGTCTATCGTGTGGGTTGTCTCATAGCGGTAGGGATAGCGCACACCCAGCTCTTTTAGCGTCTGCAGCTTTTTAAGGCGAACTTCGTACTCGGAGGAGGCCATAGGCGGCGATTGTAAGGACGTTCAATCCCAGAGCTTTAGGACTACGTCTCCCTTGAAGGAGTACCCGAAATCAAAGTGATAGGAAGCCCCCAGGGATATGACGGCGCTTCTGTGCCTGTAGCTTATGCCCCCCCGTGGCATGCCTTCAACCCACCCACCGAAGAGGGCAACCTTCCAGAATTCCCCGTAAAGGCTCAAAAATCCGTCCCTCCAGATGTTGAAACCCCTCCCGTCCGGGGAGAAGGTGGCTCCCGTTGAGAGGGCGAGTTTTCCGAAAGGTCTGATGAGGAGGCGTGTATCAAAGAGGGGCCGGGCGAACTCCTTCCGGCCCGTGTTCCAGACGACGGGTGATGTGAGGACGTTCTCCACTTTCATGTATATGCCCGCAAATCCGAAGGGTGAGTACAGAAAGGAGAGGTCCGCACCTCCCCCTGCCCCCCATCCGTACTTTCCGGCCGAGGCGTATATGAACTTGAGCGAAAGGGAGGCCTTCAGGTTTTTCCCCAGATCCTTTCTGGCTCCCGCCGAGAACTGCGATGCCCTGAACCTGACCCTATCAACCACGTAAGGTGGGTTTTCCTCTGAGGGTTCGGAGAAGGGATCGGACACTTCTGTGATGGGTATTTCTCCGGATACGTAGGACTTAATGGAAAAGAAAAAGGGTGAGTAGGTTAAGGAAAGTCCGCCGTAGAGATCACCCGGAACCACACCGGAGGACACACCCACGCCCACGCCGTTCGTCGCGCTCACATCACCGTAAACGCTCTTGTAAAAGGGCGTCATCTTTGAGGAGTGTTCAAGGACGCTGTACTGGAAGTTCAAGAACTCAAGGGCGAACATTCGTCAATTTTACGGACGGAACAGGGGTCGGTTGGGGAAGGCCAATTACCTACAGTACCCCATAATCTCCTTCAGCTCCTCCGAGTCCGTCATATGGCATGGAGTAGCGCCGGCCTTGTTCTTTACGGTGGGGTCGGCCCCGTGTCTTAAGAGGTAGCGTATCACATCCTCCTGTTTTTCCCACGCCGCCAGATGCAGAAGGGTCACATCCAAACCGGGTACGTATATCTTATTCACATCAACCCCTTTGCTTATCATGTACCCCAAGGTCACCGTATCCCCCCTCACAACCGCCAGCTGGAAGGGGTAAAGCGGAGTGTACGGATAATCGTCTATACGGCACACCTCAAACAGGTTTGCCCCCATCTCCTCTACGAAGTACCTGACTGCTTCTATGTTCCTCGTATAAACGGCCATACACAGGGGGCAGTTGTACCCCACGCTGACCTTCGCCCCTTTCCGATGCAGGTACCTTACGATGTGCATATGTCCCCAATAGACAGCCTCACATAGGGGGGTGGCGCCGTTGTCGGCCCTTGAATCTATCCTGCCGCCGGATTCCACCATATAGGACAGGGCGGGGAGCTGTCCCCACCACGCCGCCGTGTGCATCGGCGTCCATCCGAGGAGCTCCCTGACGGCGAACGTGCGCTCCTGGCATACGGGTAGATATTTCTCCGATACGTACCTCAAGAGGAAGGTGTCCCCCCTCCGGGCGGCTATGTGTAGGGGTGTGTTCATATACTCACACTTCAGGTAAAGGAGATTCAAGGAGTCCCTGTTGGATAGGGAAACGAACATAGTATCTTCCCCGCTCCGAAGGAGGCGGCATAGGGAGTCCGTAGGAACGTGCAACGCACATCCTTTAAGGAGTTTCACATACCCGCCATCAGAAGCCATATCGCATGGCGTTCGCCCCTGAAAGTCCCTCAACGTTGGGTCCGCACCTTGTTCCATTAGGTATTCAACGATCTCCTTATGTTTGTATGCCACGGATAGGTGGAGTGGGGTATAACCGTTGTAATCGTCTTGCACGTTAACGTCCCCTATGTCTCCACAGTACTCAACCAGGGCCTTAACGACGTACAGGTTCCCACTCTCAACCGCCGCATGGAGAAGGGGTTCCTCCTGCACTAAGCCGACTGAGACCCCGTTCTCACCTGACGTTTGGGAAGCCACCTTTAAAACCGGAACTCCCGGAATCGCCTTATCCATCCCGGAATATGCGGGGTCCCTGAACTGCAGTATGTACCTTACAACCTCCCCGACGGAGGGCTTTTTAAGTCCATTATACACGAGCCACGAGAGGAGAACGTGGATGTATTTGGGTGTCATATCTACGAGCTTACGCTCTACGAAGTACTTGAACACCTCAAGGTTGCCGTACAGGGCTGCGTGCAGGGCGGCCCTTTCCCTCTCCTCCTTGGAAAGCTTAACCCTCCTGAGAAGTCTCTTCACCTCCGAGAGGTTGCAAACCGCCGGTGCGTAGAGAACAACCCGTTTGTCTATCCCCCTCCTGTGCTTCCTGAGATACGATCTAACGGCGTATCTCAACACCTCCTCCTTTCCCTCACTGAAGGCCAAGTCCAAGGGGGTGTCGCCCATAAGGTTCTCCGCTAAGACATCGCCCCCATGATCAATAAGAGTCTTTACGAGTTTCGTATTCCCCTTCTTTACGGCCAAGTGCAGAGGGGTATCCCCGGTGGAGGTGTCGCACTTTACATTAACGTACGAGGGACGCTCCCTCAAGAGCCGGATAACTTCGCTGTAATCTCCCCTTTCTACGGCGCTGCACAAAGCCGATACCCCAACGACCAAAGTCAGCACCGTTGGGTATTTTAAGGCGGGGTGTGGCTCCTCAGAAGTCGGAAACTTAAGGGCGGTCAAGTACCTCGTCAAGAAGGGCGCATCCCCTTTGAGCAGATCATCTGAGGACAAGAGGGTTGGATACAAGGATACCCTTTTCAAGGGTGAGACTCCCTTACATATGGCAGCGATAGGGGGGAACTTAGAGGTTCTCTCGTACTTTCTTGACAGTCTGGGCATCTCTCCCGATGTCCCGGATGGGATGTGGTGAAGTTCCTCGTGAAAAACGGGGCGAATCCAAGGATAAAGAACCGGTACGGGCGAACACCCTGCGACTTCGCCCCCTTCCGGGCGGATCTACGCGAGATTATGGACCTCTGTAAATAGGATATCCCTCCCTTACAATATACCCTTATGCTCCTCCTCCTATCCCTCCTTGAAGTGCCCGACAGCATAACCATACTCGTCCTGAAGGCAAAACGCAGGGAAGTGGATCACCTCATACGTATTGGGGGCTTAGACACGGTGATGGGTTATGATAACCCCAGACTCCTGAAGGCCATGTCTATATTCCTCCTCCTCTCAAGGGGGGACCTCACGCGCTGGGACTACACCAACAACTCCTACCGGGGAAAGCAGTACTACCTCCCGGATATGCTGCCCACTCTCGGCAGGGAGAGTGAGTACGACTGCGACGAGTTTTCTCAAGTTCTTTTAAGGGCTATGCGTGATAACGGCTACAGAGCCTACTTCTACGTCCCTTTCTCCGTCCATATGTCCGTGATAGTAAGGATAGATGGAAATTGGGTTGAGTTTGACCCTTCTTTAATAGAGTATCCACCCGTGAAGGTTCTGAAGGATGAACCTTATTTCGTTCTCCTTGGCGATAGCGTTGGCTACAGGGATGAGGGAACTTACAGAGTGCAGGTCGGAATAGACAGGCGGTACGTCCGCAGGGTGATACCCCTTCTCTACAGGAAGGCCATGTCCAACCCACGGAACGGTCGGAGGTATTTCAGGAGGTACCTTGAAGACGTAAAGAGAAGGTTGTGAAAGTTCTCTTTGCACCTTACAATTGCCCTTCTAATCCTATCAACGGAATTCCCTTAAGGCTGCTTTAAAAGGCCTTCCAAGTTCAACTTCAGCCCCTCTATCAGGTCTATATCCCTATTCCACCCGACTATCACCCAATCCTTCCCCCTCTCCGCTATTAGAACCTTCTCCGAATCCGTGAATATCCATACCACCTTCCCAACACCACTCCTCAACAGATCTTCAACCTTACCGCTTATGTAGGCCATCTCGTTCTCAACATCGCCGTGCGTATCAACTTCAACCACCAACACTGGCGGTACGTCTATGTACCTCCTGCTCCTGAGCTTGTCCTTTACGTCATCATACCTGAAGACGGCTATGTCCAAGTTCCTCCACCCTCCCTCTATCAGATAGCCCAACTCCCCGCCCGAAACGACATACCTCCCCTTCAGTTTCTCTCTTAGAAAGGCTCCCAGAAGTATCACCAGTCTGCCGTGCAGAAAGCTCGCCCCCATAACCTCCTCCGGCTGTTTCTTGCCTTCAAGGACGTCCCTGTAGCCGCGGTAGTATACAGGCTTCCCATCAACCACTTCGTAGGTTAGAAATTTCAGCAGTCTTTCCCTCTTCTCGTCCCTTTTTTCCTCGGCAACCTCCGGCCTCTCTGCTAACGCTACACCCATACCAACCTCCATTCTAAGGCCGTTTTAAGAGGTCCGACAGCCTCAACCCAAGCCCTTCAACGAGCGGGATCTCATCCTCCCAGTCAAGAATAAGCCCTCCCTTACCCCTCTCAAACACCATAACCTTCCTCGCCTTCGTAAATATCCATACCACCCTCTCAACCCCGCTCTTAAGTAGGTCCCCGCTCTTCCTTAGGACGTACTCCATCTCACTCTCAACCTCCGCCCTGACGTTTATCTCAACCACCAAAACGGGCGGTACGTCTATGTAGTTCTCACTCTCAAGCTTGTCCTTTACGTCCTCGTATCTGAAGACGGCAACGTCCAAGTTCCTCCAGCCCTTTTCCACAAAGTAGCCAAGCTCTCCCGACATAACCACATAACCATCCCCCAGCACCCTATCCAACCAGGACGTTATCTTGGCAACTAACCTCGCATGCAAAACGCTCGCTCCCATAACCTCCTCCGGCTGTTTCTTGCCCTCAAGGACGTCTTTGTAGCCACGGTAGTAGATGGGCCTACCATCAACGACTTCGTAAGTTAAAAGTTTCAGCAGTCTTTCCCTCTTCTCGTCCCTTTTTTCCTCGGCAACCTCCGGCCTCTCTGCTACTGCTACACCCATACCACCACCTATTTTAAGGCCGTTTCAGGAGTTCCGATAACTTCACCTTAACCCCCTCCCAAACCTCAACTTCGTCCTCCCAGTCAAGCACCTCCCACCTCTTCGGATTCTCTGCTATCACCACTACCTCCCCCTTAGTCAAGATCCATATCACCCTCTTTACCCCAAAACCCAACAGGTCATCTATCTTCCGCTTCATATACTCCATAAAACCCTCCCCCTCCAAATCCGCCTTCGTATCTACCTCTATCGCCACCACGGGCGGTACGTTCGCATACTCGTCCTTTATCTCCAACTCATCCACCCGGAATATCCCTATGTCCAAAGCCCTTACGAAACCTTTGCCGACCAACCCGACCTCGTGGGAGAGTACCTCGTAGCCTTTCCCTTCAAGGGCTTGGACAAGGAAGATAAGGAGACGCTTTACTATGAAGGCCTGTAGGGTACTGCTTCCCATAACCTCCTCCGGTTGTTTTTTACCCTCAAGGACGTCCTTGTAGCCTCGGTAGTATACAGGCTTCCCATCAACCACCTCGTAGGTTAGGAGTTTCAGCAGTCTTTCCCTCCGCTCGTCCTTCTCCTCGGCAACCTCCGGTTTCTCTGCTAACGCTACACCCATACCTAACCCCCATTCTAAGGCTGCTTCAAGAGGCCCTCCAAGTTCAACTTCAGACCCTCTATCAGGTCTATATCCCTATTCCACCCGACTATCACCCAATCCTTCCCCCTCTCCGCTATTAGAACCTTCTCCGAATCCGTGAATATCCATACCACCTTCCCAACACCACTCCTCAACAGATCTTCAACCTTACCGCTTATGTAGGCCATCTCGTTCTCAACATCGCCGTGCGTATCAACTTCAATCACCAACACGGGCGGTACGTCTATGTACCTCCTGCTCCTGAGCTTGTCCTTTACGTCATCATACCTGAAGACGGCCACGTCCAAACTCCTCCAGCCCTTCTCCACAAAATAGCCTAACTCTCCGCCGAGAACGACATATTCCCGGCCCAAAACCCTGTCAAGCCAAGAGGCGATCCTAATAACTACCAACGCGTGATAGGCGCTGCTTCCCATAACCTCCTCCGGCTGTTTCTTGCCTTCAAGGACGTCCCTGTAGCCGCGGTAGTAGATTGGCCTTCCATCAACCACTTCGTAAGTTAAAAGTCTCAAAAGCCTTTCCCTCCTCTCGTCCCTTTTTTCCTCGGCAACTTCCGGCTTCTCTGCTAACGCTACTGCCATACCTAACCCCCATTCTAAGGCCGTTTTAAGAGGTCCGGCAGCCTCAACCCAAGCCCTTCAACGAGCGGAATCTCGTCCTCCCAGTCAAGAATAAGCCCTCCCTTACCCCTCTCAAACACCATAACCTTCCTCGGCCCCGTAAATATCCATACCACCCTCTCAACCCCGCTATTGAGTAGGTCTCCGCTCTTCCTTAGGACGTACTCCATCTCACTCTCAACCTCCGCCCTGACGTTTATCTCAACCACCAAAACGGGCGGTACGTCTATGTAGTTCTCGCTCTCAAGCTTGTCCTTTACGTCCTCGTATCTGAAGACGGCAACGTCCAAGTTCCTCCAGCCTCCCTCTATCAGATAACCCAACTCCCCGGCAACCACCCTGTACTTACCACCCAACCTGTCCCTCAAAAACCACACCAACGCACCAACGAGGTCGGCGTGAAAAAAACTCGCTCCCATAACCTCCTCCGGCTGTTTCTTACCCTCAAGGACGTCCTTGTAGCCGCGGTAATAGATTGGCCTTCCATCAACAACCTCGTAGGTCAGGAGTTTCAGGAGTCTTTCCCTCCGCTTGTCCTTCTCCTCGGCAACCTCCGGCTTCTCCGCTACTGCTACACCCATACCACCACCTATTTTAAGGCCGTTTCAAGAGGGCCGAAAACCCGCAGAAATCCCTCCCTACAGGACCTCCTCCAAAGGCGTGTATTCCAGACCGAAGGCCTCGGCTACCGCCTTGTGCGTTACCTTACCGAAGACCAGATTTACGCCCCTCGCCAGGGCCTTGTCCTGCCTTACGGCCTCCTTCCATCCGAGGTCGGCCAACTTTATGACGTAGGAGAGGGTGGAGTTGGTAAGGGCGAAGGTGCTGGTACGGGGTACGGCTCCGGGCATGTTGGCCACGCAGTAATGCACCACCCCCTCGGCCACGAAGACGGGGTTGTCGTGGGTGGTGGGCCTTGAGAACTCGGATATACCGCCCTGGTCTATGGAGACGTCCACCAAGACCGCCCCCTCCTTCATACCGGCGAGGATGTCCTTGGTCAGGAGTTTGGGGGCGCGGGCGCCGGGACGCAGGACGGCCCCTATTACGAGGTCGGCGTTCTTTACGGCCTCCCGGAGGGTGTATTCGGTGGAGAAGAGGGTCTTGACGTTGGCGGGTATTATCTCCTCCGCCAGACGCATCTTCTGGACGTTTATGTCCATTAGGGTTACGTCCGCACCCATGCCGGCGGCCACCATCGTGGCGCTCATACCGACCGACCCGGCCCCTATCACCACCACCTTGGCCGGCGGGACACCGGGGACACCTCCGAGGAGGACCCCCAGGCCTCCGAAGGGCTTCTCAAGGTACTTGGCACCCTCCTGCGGGGCCATCTTACCGGCTATCTCGCTCATGGGAGCCAGAAGGGGGAGGAAGCCGTCGTCCGTCTCCACCGTCTCGTAGGCTATGCCTACGATCTTCCTCTCTATCAACGCCCTCGTTAGGTTCTCGTCGGCGGCGAGGTGCAGGTAGGTGAAGAGTACCTGTCCCTCGCGGAGGAGGGGGAACTCCTCCGGCTGCGGCTCCTTCACCTTAACTATCATCTCCGCCCTCTCGTACACCTCCTCAAGGCTATCCACCAGCTCCGCCCCCGCCCCGGCGTAATCCTCGTCCGTAAGACCGGCGCCGAGACCGGCCGTCCTCTGCACTATCACCTTATGGCCATGACGGGTAAGCTCCCGGACCCCGGCCGGTGTCATGGCAACCCTGTACTCTTGACGCTTTATCTCCTTGGGAACGCCTATTACCATAGAGTTCCATTCTACCGCTGAAAAGCCGCCGTATAGGAGGCTCGTGGGACAAACCTCTGCATACGCCTAAATCTCAACCCTTACCCGCACCCTCCAAGAGTTTCCCCGTCCATCCCTATAACACCTCTGAAAACGTCCGAAACGAACGGAACGCTTGAGGGAAGACCGTACACTCTACCACCTTTTGGAAATCGCCGTAGGCGTATTCAAACCTGTGCGTATCTATCCTTCAAGTGTTTCCACCTCCGCGCTGTGAAGAGGGAGTCGTCCACATAAACCCTGCAGAAATACGTTCTTCCACCCTCCGTTCTTAGGACAACACCCTTACCGTTTTCCACCCTTGCCAGAGGTATCTCCGCCCCCCAACGCTCCTGCACCAAATAAAGCGAATACCCCACTTTGGGGAGGGCAGAAGGACATAACCCATCAACTAATCCCCCCACTTCACCTTCAACGCCTTTGCCGCCTTTACCTCGTCCAACCTCCGGACGGGTGTGGTGTGAGGGGCCTCCTTTAGGACCTCCGGCCTCTCATAGGCCTCCCTCTTTATCTCCTTTAAGGCTCTGGCAAACGCCTCAAGTGTCTCCTTTGTCTCCGTCTCCGTCGGTTCTATCATCATGGCCTCTGGAACTATGAGGGGGAAGTAGACGGTTGGGGCGTGGAAACCGTAATCGAGCAGTCTTTTGGCTATATCGTAGGTTCTAACACCCGTGTCCCTCTTTATGTCCTTCGCCGTGATAACAAACTCGTGCATACTCCGGGTCCTATAGGCCACCTTGTAATCCCCTTCAACGAGGTGTCGCAGGTAGTTGGCGTTGAGTACGGCGTCCGCCGCCGCCTGTTTCAGACCCTCACCTCCCATGGAGAGTATGTAGGCGTAAGCCCTAACCATAACGAGGAAATGTCCGTAAAAGGCGTGAACCTTACCTATACTGAGGGGTCTGTCCCAGTTGAGGAAATAGGTTTCCCTTTCCGGATCGTACTCCACCGTAGGCACAGGGGCGAAAGGCTCAAGGTGGGCCTTCATCAGGACGGCACCAGCACCTGGCCCCCCACCCCCGTGGGGTGTTGAAAAGGTCTTGTGTAGGTTCAAATGCACCACGTCTATCCCCAGGGAGGCCAGATCAACCCAGCCCATAAGGGCGTTGAAGTTCGCCCCGTCCATGTACACCTGCCCCCCGGCCTCATGCACCAAAGAGGTTATCTCCTTTATATCCCTCTCAAAGATCCCAAGGGTGTTCGGGTTGGTTATCATCAGGCCTACGGTGCGGTCGGACAGCTTGGATTTCAGGTCCTCCACGTCCAGTGTCCCGTCGGAGTTGGACCTAACCTCCACCGCCTTAAAACCCGCCATGGAGGCCGTCGCCGGGTTTGTTCCGTGGGCGGAATCCGGGATCAAAACCTCATCCCTGTGTCCCTCCCCAACGTGCTTGAGATAGGCCTTGATCATGAATATGCCCGTCAGCTCACCGCTTGCGCCCGCCACCGGTTGCAGGGTGGCCCCGTCCATTCCGGTCAAATCCTTTAAGAACTCCTGCAGGTGGTACATCAGCCTAAGCGCACCCTGAACCACGTGAGGGGGAGAAGCCGGGTGTAATCCCGTAAACTGGGGAAGACGGGCAACGTCCTCGTTGAACTTCGGGTTGTACTTCATGGTGCATGAACCGAGGGGGTAGAAACCCACATCCACACCCCAGTTCTTCTGTGAAAGACGAACGTAATGTCTCACCACCTCGTTTTCCGGAACCTCGGGAAGGTTTAACTCAACACCCCTACGGTATTCGGGGGGGAGGTCCACCTCCTCCGGAAAGTCCGGTATCGGGAAGGTGCTTCCCCCCTCCCTGTGCTTTTCAAAGATGACCCTATCGTCCCTGACCAGCATTTTACCTCTCGTCTATGGGTGTGTACCTTTTGTCTATTTCACCCTTGTACACGGCGCGGGGTCTGAATATCCGGTTGTCCTCAAGGTATTCAAGGACGTGGGCCGTCCAACCCGCCACCCTCGCTATGGCAAAGATGGGTGTGAAGAGGTCCGTATCTATGCCGAGACCGTTGTACACAAGACCGGAGTAAAAGTCCACGTTCGGGAATATACCCTTCTGTCCCTTCTCCCGGATCATGACCTCCTCAACCTTCAAGGCGATCTGGTAATACTCGCTCCTCTTTGTCAGCTCCTCGGCATACCTTTTGAGGATACGGGCGCGGGGGTCGTAGGCCTTGTAAACCCTGTGTCCAAAGCCCATCACCCTCTCCTTCCTCGCCAGCTTCGCAAGTACGTACTCCTCTGCCTTCTCAGGGGAGTCTATCTCCCTGAACATCCTCAAAACCCTCTCGTTCGCACCGCCGTGGAGGGGTCCTTTGAGGGCGCCGATGCCCGCCGTTATGGCCGAGTACATGTCCGACAGGGTTGAAGCCACGACCATAGAGGCGAAGGTGGAGGCGTTCATACCGTGATCCGCGTGGAGTATGAGGGCGACGTCCATGACCCTTGCCTCGTAATCGGTCGGCCTTTCCCCCTTGAGCATGTACAGGAAGTTGGCGGCATGTCCGAGGGTGGGGTCGGGTGGTACAAGTTCAAGACCCTTTCTCGCCCTGTCAAAGTAGGCCACCACGGTGGGAAATCTTGCTATGAGGCGGAGGGATATGCGAAACTTGGCTTCAAGGTCGTCCAGCTTGGCATCGTAATCGTAGGCCTCCAAAAGGGAAACCACGCTTCTCAAGACGGTCATGGGGTGGGAGTCAAGGGGCATATCCAAGATGAAATCAACGACCTCGGGCGGGAGCTCCCTCGCGGATCTCAGGGCGGCGTTGAACATCTTCAACTCCTCTCTCTTCGGAAGGCGACGCAGTAGAAGGGCGAGGGCCACCTCCTCAAACGTTGAACTTTCGGCCCATTCCTCTATGGGTATTCCGAGGTAGTAGAGCTTTCCCCTTTCACCGTCTATGTAGCTGAGGACGGTTTCGGCCGCCGGAACACCCGCCAAACCTTTAGAAAAAGGATATTTTTCACTCATGGCGAAAGGATTTTACGGTTGTTCGGCGGGCGGGTTGAAAGGAAAACCGTATAGGCGTACAATACATGGGTTATGCTCGGAATGGGACTTTGGGGGTTTGAACTCAACGTCGGACAGCTGAGGGAAGGGGTTATAGCCCACGGCAGGCTGGTGGGTATGTCGCTTTACATAACCGAATGGGGGGTGTCCTACGTCCTCTACGGCAAGGAGACCGGCCTGCGCCTCACAAGGGTTGACGTTAAACTGAAAGGGGCGAGCATAAAGAGGGAGAACGTTGAACTCCATGAGCCGCTTCCGGGGTACTCCAACTACTATCTGCCCCACTGCCCGGAAGGTATACTCTCCGTCCCCTCTTACAGGAGGGTCGTGATAAGGGACGTGTATCCCGGAGTTGACTGGGTTTGGAGGGTTGAGAAAGGTGTATTACATCAGGAGTTCGTCCTGAGAAGACCGGATCTGGCCGAGCTGATAAAAATGGAGGTGAAAGGAGCGGATGTGGATTTGGAAGGCGGAAAGCTGAGACTTTCAACGCCTTTGGGATACTTGGAAGAAGGGGAGGTCCTCCTGCTCTCGGAATCGGGTAAAGCCCTGGGAACGGCCGATTATCGGCTTGAGGGTAACGTTGTGGGCTTCTCCCTTGAAGGCCTAAAACACTCCGGAAGGGTAATAGTAGACCCACCCCTCGTGTGGTCCACGTACTACGGTGGAGGCGGTCAGGACTTGCCGATATCGGACGACGGGAGTATGAACGTGGCCATAGACGGCAGCAGGAACGTTGTGGTGGCGGGCATAACCCTCTCCAACGACTTTCCCACCTACGATCCCGGAGGTGGTGCCTACTACGACGGCACCTACAACGGCAATCGGGATATCGTCATAGTGAAGTTCACGAACACAGGTCAGAGGGTATGGGCCACCTACTACGGGGGGAGTTCAACGGACGGAAGGGAGCCGGTGGTCGGCGTGGACGCCTCCGGAAACGTTTTCCTCGCATCCCGAACGGCCTCAAGCGATATACCCACACACAACCCCGGCGGAGGCGCCTACTACGACGGGACCCACAACGGGGACTACGACCTCGTAATAGCGAAGTTCTCACCTTCCGGCCAGATGCTCTGGGCCACCTTTTACGGCGGCTCCGGTAGGGATCTCGCCAGGGCCTTGGCCGTGGGCCCTACGGGTGAGCTCTACATAGCCGGTTCTACGTCTTCATCCGACTTCCCCACCTACGACCCCGGTGGAGGCGCTTATTACGACGGGGCCCACAACGGGGGATATGACGCCTTTCTTCTGAAGTTCACCAACACCGGCCAAAGACTTTGGGCAACGCTTTACGGAGGGAACAGCGACGAATCGGTGAACGGGTTGGCTGTGGACGCGAGCGGAAACACCTTCGCCATAGGGAGTACGAGATCTGGGAACTTCCCCACTTACAACCCCGGCGGCGGGGCCTACTACGACGGCTCCTTCAACGGGGGAACGGGCGACGCCTTCCTCCTCAAGTTCTCACCCTCTGGTCAGAGGCTCTGGGCAACCTACTTCGGCGGCTCCTCCTACGATGTGGGACAGTCCATAACCGTGGACCCCTCGGGTAATGTCTTCGCCTCCGGGAGGACATCCTCATCCAACTTCCCCACATACAACCCCGGCGGAGGCGCTTACTACGATGGGACACTCGGGGGAAGCAGGGACGTGTTCGTAGCGAAGTTCTCAAACACCGGTCAGAGGCTCTGGACGACCTACTACGGGGGGAGTGGAGTTGAACACATAGCCGTTATAACCTCGGACGCGGACGGAAACGTTTACATAACGGGGTCAACCTCCTCATCGGATCTCCCCACCTACGATCCAGCGGACGGCTCGTACTACGACGGCTCTTACAACGGGAACGGGGACGCCTTCGTCCTGAAGTTCTCCAACTCAGGAGTGAGGAAGTGGGCCACGTACCTCGGAGGTACCGGCCCTGACGACGGCAGGGGTATAGCGGCCGCCGGACCTGAGGACTGTATACTCTACGTGGTGGGGTACACCGAATCCCCAAACTTCCCCACGGTGAACCCCGGAGGGAGCGCGTACTACGACAACTCCTACAACGGCTCAGGCGATATCTACGTGAGCAGGTTTGGGAACTGTCCGCTGGGCGCGGAGGGTGAGCTCTCCACAGATGAGTTTTCTCAGGACTGGGTATCGGATGTAAGGGTGTTCAGGGGTGGTTTGAGGCTGCTGGGATACGGTGAGTATGCCGTGTACAACGCCGCCGGTAGAAAGGTGAGGGGAGGTGTCCTGAGCGGTGAGGTTATGTTGGGGGTAAAGGGAGGGGTGTATACGGTGCGACTGGGGAAAAGGACCTTTAGGGTTATCGTAAGGTAGGGCTCGGGGTCATTCCCTCCAAACCCACACCTTGAACCTGGGCGGAAAGGTGGGTATTCCTTTTCCACCTACACCGAAGACGGTTGAACCCGATCCGCTCAGAAGGGCTTTAAAACCCGCCCCCCTTAAGGCCTCCTTTGCCTCCCTAACCGGCCCGATCCTTGGGAGGATCACCCTTTCAAAATCGTTCTCCATTTGAAAATCCCCACCCCTCCTGAGGGCCTCTATCAGGTTTTGCAACCTCTCCTCCGCCTCCTCCTCCGGTGTGAACCGGCAGTGTTTGCTAAACGTCTCGTAAGCCCATCTCGTGGACACCGGCGTGGTGGGGAAAACGAGTATCCAGTTTCCCGGAACCTTAACGTCCACCGGTTGCAGGTCGTACCCCCTACCCCTTCCTATGGCGGCCCTTTCGCCGAGGAGGAAAAAGGGGACATCCGCACCAACCTTTGCACCCACCTCTACGAGCTCCTCAAGGGAGAGGTTCAGGTCAAACATCAGGTTGGCGGCGTGTAGGACGGCAGCCGCGTCGCTCGATCCCCCACCCAAACCCGCACCTACGGGTATCCTCTTCTTTATGACCACCTTCAGGCATAGGTTTCTGCCCGTGTACTCGCTCAGATATTTCAGGGCCTTGTAAACCGTGTTGTCCGATGTGCTTTTCAACCCCTCACACCGGACCAGAGACTCCTTCCAGTGGTCTATAAGTATCTCATCGTAGAGCGGTATCTTGTAAAAGAGGGTCAAAATCCTGTGGTATCCGCTCCTCTCCTTTCCCACTATCCATAGGCTCAGGTTCACCTTCGCCGGGGCCAAAACCCTTATGGCCATGGTTAAGGCTGCCTTGAGGGTATGAGGACGAGAAGTCCCACCTTGAAAAGGTGCGGCCTGGGTTTGAAGGGCCAATACGTGGCGCTGACCTCTAAGAAGGGGAAAAAGCCACCACCCACGTTTATCCCTCCCCAAAAACCCCCCATGGACATCGGATAGTCCAGAGCTGCGCCGATCTTAACAAATCCCGTCTCCCCCCTTCTGAACGCCCAAAGGATGTCCCCCCCTATGTGGCGGTACGCGTGCCTGTCCACGAACTTGTTGTAAAAGGACTTTTCATCGCTGTCCGACGAAGCCGTGAAGTTCCACCTAAGCCTCGCGTAAAGTGAGTGGGAGGAGTCCGACATCAAAACCCTGAGGTATTCCGTGTAAACTCCGGGGTATTTGCTTGAGAGACGGCCTGCGGGTAAAACCCCACAGAAGTAAATCCTGTTCCTCTCGGAGAACACAAACTTCAGACCCAACCTTATGTCCGAGAGTGAGAACCTACTTCCCATGGGGAACACAAAGGGAACTTTCATACCGAGGGATATACCGTGAACGGAGAGCATCCACTCCGCCCGGACCACGAGATGGCTGAAGTACAGGCTATCCCTACTGCCTCCACCCACCTCACCGGCCCACCTGTTGTAGACGAGAGGGTTGAGCGTGAGGTACCACATATCACCTACCCGTGAAGTACCAGATGGCCGCCCCTCCTCCAAGGAAGAACGCCCCCACACCACATGCCGTTATGTAAACCTGTTTCCAGGAGCCGACCTTGAAATCGTACCTTATGCGTATGGGACGGTAGGAGGGACGCTGCACCCCTTTGTAGTGTGCGGTGTATTCGCCTGAGACGGCGTTTGGGGGTATCCTCCAGCTCACCTTCAAAACCCTTCTCCCAGGCTGGCCGGCAACCGCACCGGGTATCTCAACGGGTGTTAAGGTGTCCGCTTGGGGTTTTCTGTTCGGAGGAACACCCCTGTCCTTTAGGCTGTCCGAGAGGTGGGCCTTCACATCCGTGAAGTTTATCGTTATTGAGGAGTCGCAGTGGTTCATGAGGGTTAGCTCGTGGGTGTAGGTCCTTCCGGGCATTTCTCCGAAAAACAGGAAGGATGGTATCCTGCTCTTGCTGAAGGCTATACAGAGGGAGAAGGTGTCCTTTAGGTTGAGGTGTGGGAAGGTCCTGACCTTGTTTGAATCCCTTACCACCACCCTACCACCAACCCTGATCTCGTACAGGCCTCCGTAAAACGTCTTGTCAAAAACACCTCTCCAGTACCCAAACCTGTCCTTTTTCACCTCAACGGGATGGATCTGACCCTTGGGATCTTTCACCATCACCGTGTAGGATTCGCTCTTTATGGGCTTGATGCGGTTTTTTATACCTACCCTTATCTCCAGCGGGGTGCCTATTATGAACTGGCCGTCCACATCGGCGAACAGTATGGGCATGTACACGACCTTTACCTTCTTCTTAACCCTTATCTCCGCCCTTGTGGGTGTGTGGTTGATAACCGCCGTGAACATGTACTCCCCTTCGGGGAGTTTGGGGATCTTCCTCCCGAATATACCGTCATGCGCCCTACCGTCCCCGTGCTTTCCGTCATCGTACAGCCTGTACACCACCTGACGTTTGTCCGGATATTCAACGTAAACCTTTGCGGAGAAGTGTTTCCAGTTGGGTGCGGTGGGTGTTATGGGGACGAGTTTAACCACTACGGGTATGGGTTCGGTTGAAGGGGTCTCAAGGGGCGGTTGAACGATCCTCGGAACGGCCATTGATAGGAGGATGGTCGCACCTTTGCTTATCTCAAACTTCCACTTCCCCGGCTTCGGATTCCTTATTTTTACGATGATGAACCCCCTTCCGCTCCTCCTCTCACCGATCACCTCCTTACCGTCCGGATCGTAAATCCGTAGCACCTTTCTCTTCTTGGGGTCAAAGGCCACGACTATGCTGAACTCGGCCACACCCTTCTCCATCTCAAACTCGACGAGGGAGTTGTGATCCAGGTCAAGGCGGAACCTCCTCTCACCCGCCTCTATTATGTCAAGGAAGGTTTGGGAAAGGGTCTTCAGGTCGCCTATGACGGCGTGATCCCCTCCCGTGAGCGTGGACAGGATTTTGAGCTCCTCAAAGGGTTCGGACGTTGAAAAGGAGTAAACCCTCCACTTCTTCTCCTTGAACCTACCCGCAAATCCCACGAGCTCCTCCTTGTACACACCGAGGTCGGTGCCTGGGGGAAGGTCTCCCTTCTCCAGTCTCCCATCCGTCAGGATTATGACGTAGGCCTCTCCACCCAGTGTGGATTGCGAGAACTTGGAGTCCACAAGTCTGAGGGCCGAGAGGAGGTCGGAGTACTTCTCAACCTTTACGTTTTTCAGCGAGTCCTCAAGGGTCTTTCTGAGGACAGCGGGGTCGGACCTGTAGATTATCAGACGGGCGGTCTCACCGTAGAACACCACGGAAACCTTTACACTGGCCTGGAGGGTTGAGGCTATGTCCGTCACCATCTTTGCCCCCTCCCTCGCCAGGGCCTCCGGATCGAGCTTCACCATACTCCCGGACACGTCTATGAGGATGATCACATCCCGTGGGATGTCCACCTGCACGGGGGAAACGTCAACTTGAAGGGCCAACAGCCATACCATCTTCCACTTCCTCCAACCTTGTTATCAGGTACTCAATCTTCTGCGGATCCTCGAGAACGGAGAGGAGCCTGTCGTAAAACTCGCGCGGAACTATCACGTCCACTATAGGCCTTCCGAAGAGACCGAAGTTGAAGATGATACCCGAGAGGGGTCTAACGCTCTCCAACAGGAACAGGACTACGCTCCCCAGTCCCATTTTGTGAACCCTCAGGGCAAATCTGTCCAACTCTTCTTTCCACTTTTCCCTTTCCATCCGTTGATATTCTAAAGGCGGAAGCGGAAATTCATCCGCTACTTGGGGAACAAAACTTTCAGCTCTACCAGTTCCCCTCCCCTGTTTACCACCACCACCGTACTGTCGCCCGGCCTGTACCTCTTCAGGACGTCTATGTAATCGTATATGTTGGCTATCCTCTTTCCACCTATGGACACTATGACGTCCCCAGCCATTATGCCGGCTATTTCGGCCGGTCTCCCCGGCACCACGCCTTCCACCTTCACACCCTCTTCCCTTGATGCGTAGGCCGGTATTATTCCGAGCTTTACCCTCAGCTTGCCCATCCTTCCGCCCCGTGGAGCCTGTTCCTTCACCTTCACGTACTCCACCCTTTCCAGAGAGGTCAGCGTGTCAAGGAGTTCCATGGAGACCTCCGTTATGAGGGAGAGGGCGGCGTAGTTGACCTTATCCGGTGTGTCCGTGGGTTTGTGGTAGTCCTCATGGGCGCCCGTGAAGATGTGGGCCACGGGGACGCCCTTCAGGTAGAAGGAGGTGTGATCGCTGGGACCCACCGCACCCACGCCGAGCTTGACCTTCACCCCTCTCCTCCCAAAGGCCCTGTACATTAGGCTGTCAAGCCCTTTTCCGCTGTAGGCGCCTAAGACGGAGAGTGTGGAATCCCTCATCCTCCCCACCATATCGTAGTTTATGTACACCAACCCCTTCTCCAACGGCAGGATCGGATGTTCAACGTAGTGCTTTGAACCGAGAAGGCCGAGCTCCTCCCCACTCCAAAACATGAACAGAAGGGTCTTTTCGGGTGTCCTACCGGAGTATATGCGGGCGATCTCAAGGACGGCCGCCACACCTGAGGAGTTGTCGTCCGCGCCCGGATGGACGGCGTGGGTGTCCGGTCTCAGAGAACCGCTCCCCGGCCCTCCCCATCCGAGGTGGTCGTAGTGCGCTCCCAGGCCTATCCACCTGTCGCTCTTGCCTCTCAGAACGGCTATGACGTTCGCCGTTTTGGCGTACCTCTTTCTCAGCTCCACACCAAGGGATACCTCCTTTTCCACCTCAAAGTTGACCCTCTCACCTTTTAAAAGCCTCTCGTAGAGGGAGTCTATGGGTCTTCCGAGGATCTCCTCGGCCACCTTCCTCTTGACCATGACGGCTACGATACCTGAGGAGTATATATCCCTCGCCTTCAGGGGTCGCAACACGTCCTCGTAATCGGGGGGGTTGACCACGATTACGGCTTTTGCCCCTTTCTCCCGCGCTATGCGGAGCTTTGTGGGGAGGGATGCAAACCCGTCATACCTGCCATCGGGTGGGGCGTAGCGCAGGAGCATAACGATCTTACCCCTAACGTCAAGCCCCTCGTACTCGTCCCTTGTGCTGTCCGATATACCCCACCCCGCGAACACCACCTTGGATCTGACCTCACCGTTTTCGGAGAAGTTCAACGGCAGGAAATCCTCACGGAGCTTGTAGGACTTATCGCCCACCCTGAGATAGGTCTTTGTCCGCCTGAAAAAGAAGAACCTCCTCTCGTACTCAACGACGTCCAGACCTACCAAGGCTTTGAACTCCTGCACCTTTACGTCATAACCGTAGGACCTCAGCTTCTTGACGATGTAATCCCTGGCCAGCTTCTCCCCCCTGCTTCCCGTAAAACGGCCTTCAAGATCCGGGGAGGAGAGGTACCGCACCGTCGCCTTCAAGCTGTCAGGCGATACGGAATGGATGACGGCGATCCAGAACATCCGCCTATTTTAAGTCCGTCGTTTTTCCCCTCCTTTTATGTGAAAGAGGTAAGCCTTTATGAACCCGTCTATCTCCCCGTCAAAGACGGCCTCCGTATCGGAGGTCTCATAACCCGTCCTGTGATCCTTCACCAGCCTGTAGGGGTAAAGGACGTAAGACCTTATCTGGTGTCCCCACTCTATGGAGGACTTCGGGCCTGCCAGCTCCTTCAGCTTTTCCTCCTGTTGCCTCCTGTAGTACTCGTAAAGCCTTGCCTTCAGGACCCTCATGGCGTTTTCCCTGTTCTGGTGTTGGGACCTCTCACTCCTCATGACCACGACTATACCCGTGGGTATGTGTGTGATCCTGACGGCGGACTCCGTTCTGTTCACGTGCTGCCCCCCGGCACCCGAGGACCTGAACGTCTCCACCTTCAGATCCTCAGGCCTTATCTCCACCTCAACGTCCTTCATCTCGGGCAGGACGCCTACGGCCGCGAAGGAGGTGTGTCTCCTCCTGTTGGCGTCAAAGGGTGAGATCCTGACAAGGCGGTGTACCCCCTTCTCACCCTTCAGATAACCGTAAGCGTAGGGTCCCTGCACAAGGAGCGTTGCGGACTTTATACCGGCCTGCTCTCCCTTCTGGTAATCCAAGACGCTGACCTTGTACCCCCTCCTCTCCGCCCACCTCACGTACATCCTTAAGAGCATCTCCGCCCAGTCCTGACTCTCCGTACCACCTGCTCCGGGGTGGATCTCAAGGATGGCGTTCTGGAGGTCCTCCTCTTCGGTGAAGAGAAGCCTTACCTGAAAGTCGGATATCTCCTTTTTTAGACTCCTGTACTCCTGTTCCAGCTCACGGGCCATCTCCGGATCTCCCGAGGCGAGATCGTAAATCTCCCTCAGATACCCCAGCCTCTCGCCTATATCCCTGAGGGTTTGGAGCTTCTCCCGCAGAAGGGTCAACTCCTGCATCAACCTGCGCGCCCTCTCCTTCCTCTCCCAGAAATCCGCCTTTAGGGTTTCCTCCTCAATCTCGCCTATCCTCCTCTCCATCCTCTCCTCGTCAAAGATACCCCCTTAGCTTCTCGTACTCCCTGAAGAGCTCCTCAATCTCCGAAAGCATCACCATAGGCGTGGAATTTTAAAGGGGAAATCTCAGCGTGGAAAGAAGGCCTCAACCGTCCTCCTCAGGGCGGCCCTGAACTCCTCATCCGAAAGTACCAGGGAATATGCCCCTCCTCTGCTCAGAACGGCGGACCTCACGGCTCTGACCCAAGCCCTTATCCTATCCCTCTGCAGTGAGCGTGAGTCCGGAGGTACGCTGACGGACTCCCCGGTCTCCATATCTATCAGGATTTTTCCATCCTCTCTGAAGTTCCATTCCCCTGAGGATAGGACGTGGAGGAAGGCAGTCTCGTGCTTTTTGCACAGTAGAGATATACCGGTCAGGAGGTCTTCCTCCGGAAAGGCCATGTCCGATATTACGATCACGAGTGAGCGCTTCCTGATCCGGGAGAGGAGTAGAAGGACGCTTTCCCCAAAGGAAGAGGAGGAACTCGGGGACCTTGAGGCCTCGTAGAAGATCCTCAACACCGTGGAGAAACCCCTTGAAAACGGGATAGCCCCCCCTCCGATCTGGAACATGGCCGTTGAGCCGTGCATCCTGTAGGAGATGTAGGCGAAGGCTCCGGCGAACAGCGAGGCCATGGCGGCCTTGTTCTGATAGGCCATGGACTTTGTCCTATCGTAAAGCAGGACAAGGGGGATCTCCGACTCGTGGAAGAACCTCTTGAGAAAGAGTTTCTTCTTCCTCGCGTACACCTTCCAGTCTATGCGGCGGACATCGTCTCCGGGGTTGTAGGCAACGTGTTCGGCGAATTCGGGGGAGCCCCCAAACCTTGAGCTCGCCGCCCTGCCGACAAGGACACCGTCCACAACCCGCCTGACCCTCAGATCAAACTCGCTTATTATCTCAGGGGGTATCCTCATCTGTACCTCATCTTGAACTCTCCCCAGCTCATCGCCGTGTCCTTGAAATCCCTCCAGAGGGTTATGACCCAGACTCCGTCCGAAAGTCTCTTGAAGACCACGTCGGAATAACCGTAAAGGTTAAAGGTACCCTCGGCCCGCAGGACGAAGACCATGGAATAGGACACCCTCGCGAATGCGCTGTCGGGAAACCTCTGCAAAGAGTTCAGCACAAAATCCACCTTTGAGGGTTGGGATATGCTGTAATCCAAGCCCATAAGTATCTCCGAGACCACGGACTTTTCCGTCTCCTTACCCCACGGCGAAGAGGTGGGCAGCCCCTCGTAGGGGTAAAAGGTAAAACCATCGTCCAGCTGCTGGGAGTACATGCTGAGGCTGTGGTATAGGCCCAACGCCTCCGAGATCTTGGCCAGCACCTCCTCGGGTGAATAGGCCGCGACCTTTTCCTCCTCTCCGACCGGTTCGGGGGGATCTGGGAGCTCAAAAAAAGCACAAGCCGGGAGGAGCATAAGGGGTAGAACCCTTATCTTACTTGCCAGCAACGAGCTTTTTGAGCGCCTGGCTGGGTTTGAAAACCGGCACCTTCGTCGCGGGGATGGTTATAGGCTCCCCTGTGCGGGGATTCCTGCTCTTGCGGGCCGCCCTGTGGCGCACCTGGAAGGAACCGAAGCCGACGAGACGGACACCCCTGCCCTTTCCGAGGGCGTCCTTAACCGCGTCTATGAAAGCGTTGACGGCCTTGTAAGCGTCGGCCTTCTTCAGGCCGGCCTTCTTGGCCACGTAGGCCACCAATTCCTCTTTTGTCATGTAATCCTTCTTTGCCATACTTCACCTCCTTTTTGGTTTTGCGCGTTTGCTCTCCTCGTGCGGTTCTGCTCCTCCCGGCTTTTCATCGCTGTAGGAAGGAATTCTATAGGGGAAACTGGGGCCTGTCAAGTGCGGCGGGAACTTACGTTTAATCCCGATACAACAGGGAATTATTGGAGGTGTAAGCCTCATTTCGCATATGCGTATATTTTGTGGAATTAAGGGCAAAATTCTGGATTTCGTCATTAAAACACTGTATTAAAAGTGTTTTGCGTGCGCCCCGTTAGGGGTGAAACGCATACCCCTTTGAACCCCAAAACCACAACCCTCTACCGCGTGTAATTTCAAGCCTATAATCCCAGCTTGAGGCTTCCCATAGTTAAACTGAAAGGTGTGCATAAATCTTACGTGTACGGGGAGGAGAGGATACACGTTTTGAGGGGTGTGGACCTAAAGGTGGGGAGGGGGGAGATGGTGGGTGTCTTCGGTCCATCGGGATCGGGTAAAAGCACCCTGCTGCACATAATATCCACCTTGGACTTCGCCGATGAGGGTTATGTTGAGGTTATGGACACGGTGATAGACCCGCGCCGTATGGGTGAGGACGACCTCGCCATATTCAGGCGGAAGTACATAGGCATCATATTCCAGTCCCACAACCTCTTCCCGGAGATGACCGCCCTGGAAAACGTCTATTTCCCCCTGCTCATGAAGGGATACTCCCCCTTGAGGGCGAGACGCAGGGCAGAGGAGGTCCTGGAATCTCTGGGTCTGAGGGACGAGATAAAGAAGAACGTGCAGTACCTCTCCGGTGGTGAGAGGCAGAGGGTGGCCGTGGCGAGGGCCATCGCCATGGGGGCCGAGGTTTACGTGTGCGATGAGCCTACGGCGGAGCTGGACAAGGAGAACGCCTTAAACCTCATGGAGGTTTTGAGGGCCTTGTGCGAGGAGGGTCGCACCTTCATAATAGCGACCCACGATGAGAGGCTGCTGCCTTACTTCCACACGGTTTACACGCTTGATTCCGGTGTTCTGAAAAGGAAGAAAAAGGAGGTAGAACATGGAGAAAATGCAGGATCTTCTGAATAAGATGTCCGTGGAATTCCCCGGCTTTTTGGCGGGGGCGATAGTGGACAGGAACGAGGGGCTTACCATCGTGGAGAGCAGGGTGGACGAGGAGTTTGAGGTCAGCATATCCGCCGCCTACAGCGTTGAGCTCATACGCTCCCAGCTGAGGGTTCTGGAAACCCTTGGGGCAGAGGGAGAGGACCCCGTTGAGATACTCTCCTTCACCAAGTCCTACATCTTCATCTCCACCCCTCTCGGAGACACACCGTTCTACCTGCACCTCGTCCTCAGGAGGTCCAAGGCCGTCCTGGGTCTCGTCTTCGCCTTCCTGAAGAAGTACAGCAGACTCCTAACAGAGGCCGCCCGCGAGTGGCAGGAAATCTAATGGATGCTCCGTGGTAAGTTTTACGGCATAACCGACATAGGGCGCGTAAGGACGAGCAACGAGGACGCATACCTTATAAACCCGTTAACGGGGCTTTTTGCCATAGCGGACGGTTTGGGTGGCAGGAAGGCGGGGGATTTCGCGTCCAACTACGCCCTTGAGGTTTTGGACGAGGAGTTGCAAAACCTCCTATCCCAGAGGGTACATCCCAAAAGGGCCCTGAAGGAGGCCTTTATAAGGACGTCAACCAAGGTCTACGAGAGGGTAAGCACGTCCATAGAGGTCAGGGGGGCTATGACCACCCTCACGGCCATGCTCATCAGGGAACACAAGTGGTACATAGCCCACGTGGGGGACACCCGTGTCTATCTGGCAAGGGGGAAACACCTCTACCTCTTGACGGAGGACGACACCAAGGCCCAGCTCATGGTGAGGAAAGGTCTCATCTCCCCAAAGGAGGCCTTGACCCATCCCGCGAGAAACGTCCTGGTGAGGGCTTTGGGGTCAAGGTCCGTGGTGAAACCCCACACCTATGAGGGGTACGTGGCGAAGGGGGATAGGTACCTGCTCGCCTCGGACGGCCTCTACTCCTACTTCACGGACAGGGAGCTCCTTGATTACATGATTTCTTACGACCCCAAACCCCTACTTGAAGCCCTCCGGGACGAGGTGAACTACAGAGGGGGAGAGGACAACCTTACGGCCGTTGCCATATACATAACCGGGACGTCCTTTCTCTCCTCTCTGCTCGCCAGGTTTCAGAGCTTTACACTCAGGAGGTTGGTATGAGGTTGGAAGGGAAGATCTTTGACGAGAAGTACAGGATCTTGGAGAAGATAGGAGCGGGGGGGATGGCCGTCGTTTACAAGGGTGAACACATGTATCTCAAGAGGCCCGTGGCCATAAAGGTCCTCCCCCCTGAGATGGCGAAGAGCAGGGAGTTCGTCAAGAGGTTTTTCAAAGAGGCGGAGATGGCCTCAAAGCTGGACCATCCCAACATAGTAAAGGTTTTGGATTTCGGTGACGAGGATGGACTCCTTTACATCGTCATGCAGTACGTTGAAGGGGAGACGCTTGAGAGGATACTGCACGCGAGGGGAAAGCTGAGCCTGCAGGAGGCCTTCAGCATAGCCCTACAGATACTGCCCGCGCTTGGGTACGCCCATGAGAAGGGTATAGTGCATAGGGATATAAAACCCGGAAACATCCTGGTTGACTCTCAGGGAAAGGCCTATCTGATGGACTTCGGAATAGCCGCACTTATGGAGGAAGGACCGGAGGTGCAGGATGGCACACGTAAGGTGGTCGGCACACCGGAGTACATGGCCCCGGAGCAGTTTAGGGGAAAGGCGGATTACAGGTCGGACATATACTCCTTCGGTGTAGTCCTCTACGAAATGCTCACGGGTAGAACCCCCTTCGGGGACGCGAAGGACGTGTACGAGCTGCAGTACAGGGTTTTGAGGGAAGAGATCCCCCCAACCGGTCTTGGGGACGGGATAGACGCCGTACTCAGGAAGGCCATGAACAAACTCCCCTCCCGAAGGTTTAAGAGCGCTTACGAGTTCGCCGAAGCCGTACAGGAGGTCGCCTCCTCCCTCGGTATAAACATAAACACGACACCGATGAAGAAACAGCCACCCATAACCCTTGGTGGGATAGGGGATGATACCCGGACGGAGGGTGAGGAGCCGAAAGGGGAGGTGAACGGGAGGGCGCTTAAGAAGATAACCCAGTTCATAGAGCTTCCGGAGGAGGAGGAGTTTGAGATAACGGAAAGCGGATTTCCGTGGAGGCTACTCCTTCTTCTCGTCGCTTTGGCCTTGGTCCTCGTGGGGGTGGGCGTTTTCCTCCTCCTCAGGTTCATCATGTGATCTGGACTCGCCCTTTCCCCCTTACAATCCCACTATGCGACTGATCTTCAACGGGAGGACCTGGAGGAAGTACCGGTACGACCACCACGTCAGGAACGTACGGGAGAACCCGGAGGCGTGGGAGGTCGCCAAGGGCTACGGCCTTGACTCGTCCATCTGCTCCGTCATGGGGTGCCTAAGGGACGCTATCGGCTTCGCGTGGGCGGGGAGGGAGGAGTTGGAGGCCATACCACCCTCGGAGAGGGGCAAATGCGTCTTCCATACGTCCAAGGAGGCACCCATCTGGGACGAGGAGTTCGGCGACAGGGAGTTCTGGAGGCCCCTTAGGGAGTACCTCAACCTCCCCTTCTGGGCGAACAGGTACGAGGAACGGTGGG
>JALWZG010000097.1 GCA_027002825.1 Caldifarciminota bacterium | reverse complement strand
TCTCGTCCTCGTGGTGGGGGAATATCAGGTCCCTACCCCCGCCGTGGATGTCAAGGGGGAGGCCGAGGTGCTTACTGGACATGGCCGAGCATTCAATGTGCCATCCGGGTCTGCCTTTGCCCCACGGGCTGTACCAGTAAGGCTCCCCCTCCTTGTGGGCCTTCCATAGGGCGAAGTCAAGGGGGTCCCTCTTGGTGGGGTCCGGCTCCACCCTCGCCCCGGCCAACATCTCGTCAAGGGACATCTTGGCCAACTTACCGTAGCCGTAATCTTCGGCGAACTTACGCACTGAAAACCAGACGTTCCCACCGCTCTCGTACGCGTACCCCCGCTCAATTATGGCCCGAATCATCTCCACGATCTCCTGTATGTGCTGGGTGGCCCTTGGGTGCATTAAGGGGAGGAAGTTCATCCGGCGGGCGACCTCCCTGTACTCCATCTCGTACCTGTCGGATAGAAACCGCCAGTCTATCCCCTCCTCTCTGGCCTTGGTTATGATCTTGTCGTCTATGTCCGTGAAGTTCTGGACCGCCCTGACCTCCCATCCGAGCGCCTTGAAGAAACGAAAGAGGGCGTCAAATACGGTGAAGACCCTCATGTGGCCGACGTGTGGGCTGTCCTGAACGGTCATGCCACAGACGTAGGCGCGGACGGTGTTGTCCCTCAAGGGGGCGAACTCCTCCTTCTTGCCGGTCAGGGTGTTGTAGAGGTGCATAGTCGGAGATTATACGGAATGATTGGGGCTGAATGTTTTGTGGTAATGGTTTGCAGATGTTTGCCTTTCAACTTTAAAATATTCTTGTCAGATGGTTGAACCTATGATGAAGGTTGAGAGGATAAACGCGTACGACCACCTGAAAGAGTGGGAGGAACTCTACAGGAAAAACCTGCGGGCTGCGATATTCTCATCCCCCAGGTGGTCCATCCTCGCCGCGGAGTACACGGGTGGAGAGCCGAGGTATTGGATGGTGAAGAACGACCGACCTGTGGGCTACTTCCCCGGTCTTTACTACAGGGATCGGAACGCCCTTATACTCCCCGTGTTCGATCCCATATTCGCCCCGTATTCCGACTTTTCCGTTGACCCTTCAAACCGAGGGGAGGTCATAAAAACCTTTTTCACCTACATCAGGAATAGGTATGACAACGTGATAGTCGGCCCGATCAGGGAGGACTCACCCACCTACACCCACCTTTCGGCCATGGGGAAACCCCTGAGCTCCACCAAGATCCTCTGGGCAAAGCTGAGGGGGGACCCCGTTGAGCATATGCACAGGCTCAGGGCCAAAACCTTCATAACCGCCTTTGAGGGCATGAAGAAGAGGATGAAGCTTGAGGTCAAGCTCCACAACCTCACCAAACTGGACGATGTCCTCCACTTCTCCTACAAGATCTCCGAGGCCAGGGCCTTTGCCCTGAAATCCGTCCTTGCCGCTTACAAGGACAACGTTAGGATACTTGAGGCGATCAAACGGGGGAAGGTGATCGGATACATGGTCTTACTTGACACGGGCAAGAGCATATACGTGGTGATAAACACCGTACCTGAGGAGGAGAGCATGTTGGTCATTTGGAGGTACATATACGAGTACTCCCAATCCGGTATAACCCTTGAGATACCGGCGATAAAACACGGTTTCGCCAGAGACCTGGGATTTAAGGAGATAAAGGCCCACATATACAGGCTATAGGGAGAGGAGGAGCTCTCTCAGGAGTGTGGCCGCGAGATAGCCGCAGCGGTGGGAGGTGTCCAGAGGGGGTATGTACTCAACCATCTCGGCCCCGATCAACCTACCGCTGATCCTCTCAATTACGGCGAGGAGGGAGTCAAGGTCCACACCACGTGGCTCAGGGTTTCCAACCGCCGGAAACTCGGATGGGTCCAGGACATCCAGATCGAGGGAGAGGAAAACCCTGTCAAAGCCCTTTAAAAACTCGTCCAAACCCCGGAAGGTGTAGGGATGACCGTATTTCGGAAGGTACTCCCCTTCCCCCACCGTCCTATAACCGAACGTCCCTATTGTAAACCCCATCTCCTCCAACCGCCTCATAACCGTGGCGTGTGAGTACTTGCCACCGTAGTTATCCCATCTGTCAAGGTGGGCGTCCAGATGGAGTATGGCAAAACCCCCGTGGATTTCCCGCAGGACAGGGGCCGTTATGAGGGTTATGGTGTGATCACCTCCCAGGAACAGGAACTTGTCGCCCCTGTGTTTGAAAACCATCTCGTAAACCCTCATCCTCAAAAGGCTTATGCGTTCCTTCGGTGGATGTTCCATCTCACTCCAAAGGTCCCCCATGTCCACAAAGGGTGGTGCTTTCGCCCCTCTTATCAGGCTGTACTCGTCTATACCCCACCAGCTCCATCTGATATGGGCGGGGGCCAGGGCGGCGCCTCTCCTGAAGTTGGAAAAGGTTTCAAAGGGTAGTCCCAAAAGTCTTATCATATAAGGTGTGTCCCGTCGGGTAATTCCGCATCCTTCAACACCCTTCCGGGTCCTATTACGCAATCCCGCCCTATACGTGTGTTGCCCAGAAGTGCAACGTTGGGGTAGATCACGCTGTCCTGCCCTATGCTGACGGCGTGTTCAACGTATATGGTGTCCGGGAGTATGAACGTCACACCCCTGTCCATCCAATACCCCTTTATCCTCTTCTGCATGATCTTTTCAACCTCTGCGAGCTGACGTCGGGTGTTTACACCGAGCACCTCCTCCCAATCGTCCGTCCTGTGGACGAGGACGTTTTCCATGAAGAGGAAGACGTCCGTCAGGTAGTACTCCTTCTGGGCGTTTTCCGGTGTTATTTTCTCCAGGGCTTCAAAGAGCGGTCCTGCCCTGAACATGTAAAATCCGGCGTTCACCTCTTTGATGTTCCTCTCCTCATCACTCGCATCCCTGTCCTCCACAATGCGGACAAACCTGTTCCCCCGGCGCACTACCCTGCCGTATCCGGACGGATCGGGCAGCTCCGCCGTCAGGATCACGGCGTCGGCGTTGCCCTTTGCGAGGAGGTTGTACATCTCCCTCAGCGTCTCACCCCTTATGAGTGGGGCATCCCCGCTCCCCACGTAGACGATGGCGTCGTCCGGTATCAGATCTGAGGTGTGCCTAACGGCATCACCCGTTCCGCGTGGCACCTCCTGGACGACCACGGAGACGTTTGGGTATTCTTCTGATATTTCTTCAAGTGAGGCCCGATTGGACGTGTTGCCCACGATCAACACCCTTTTCGGTGAAAGGAGGAGTGCGCTCTCAACAACCCATTTTATCATGGCCTTCCCGGATATCCTGTGGAAAACCTTCGGCGTTTTGGACATTATCCTCTTGGACTGTCCCCCTGCAAGGATAACGGCGAAGAGATCAGAGGACATACGGCCGTTTATTTTAAGAGGGAAACCCAAAAGGAGGGAGGGGATGCGAGCCCTTGGTAAATTTTTGATTTTAGGGAACACGTTCCCAACATATAATATCTTGCTATGTGTATGCTTGTTCTGATAGGCACGCCGTTGACCTTCAACGCAAACATAAGCGGTAATGCCGTTTACGGCAACAGCGAGGCATCTCTGATAGGTGGTAAAGTGTCGCTCGTGCGGGACGTTTACCCGTGGGAGTACGAGGTCAGCCTGAGCGCCGCTTACGGTAGTGCGAAGGTGGGGGACAGCAGCGAGATCACGTCCAACAACGGTATAGCCCTCGTCAGGATGGACAGGTACCTCGTTCCGAGATTTGAGGTTTTCGCCTTTGGATCGTCCGAGTACAACAGGGTGATGGGTCTTGAAAACAGGTCGCAGGGCGGTATAGGTGCGAAATACGTTCTTTTCAAAGCGGACGCCCACAAGTTCTCCGTGAGCGCCGCCCTGCTCGGAGGGTATGAGAGGTTTGTGGGGGATACCACCAGCAGGTATCCCATAAGGTTGTCCATAAGGCCTAAGGGTAGGTTTGACTTCGCCCGCTGGGGTGCGCTCTCCTTTGTCCTCTTCTACCAACCCAACGTTAGGGAGTTCAGAAGCGACTACAGGGTTTTTGGGGATATCGTGTACTCGCTGGCTTTCACGGAAATGGTGGCCTTTAACCTCGTGTTCAAGTACAACTACGACGGATACGTGGCCTCAAAGAGCGGAGATCCGGATTCCAAACTTTACGGTGTGAAACCTTATGAGTTCAACCTTCTCCTCGGTCTTACGCTGAAGGTTCCGCTTGAAAGGTGAAAACTAAGGGGGTATCACTTCCGTGTGGGGATTCCGTTATCACCTCACCCTCCACTGAGACGACCATCGCCCCCCCGAACGCCCCACCGTCCTCCTCTTCGAGTGCGTTTACGATAAACGTTGTTATGCCCAGCTCTTTAACCCTCCCCGCATAAACCCCCCGCTCCTGCGAATACCACCTTTCCCAATCCGGGTTTTTCCCATAAAAGGCTCTGGCCATGGGTAGGATGAGGAGATCGGTTTCCCCACTCATAAGAGATACCGCGGTCTCACTGAAGAGGTCTCCGCATATCAGTATGCTGACTTTGCCGAATGGGGTGCGTGCCATGGGAACGGTTTTGCCTGTGGAAAAGGGGGGTTTTTCTTCTATCTTGCGGTGGTGGAGGACGATTTCACCGGATGGGGAAAAGAGGAGGGCGGAGCTATAAAATCTGTCCCCTTCCCGTTCAAGAAATCCTACCACCACGAAAACACCGCTTGTCTCTGCCACGTAGGAAATCCTTTCGGTTAGCGGTCCGGGTACCGTCTCGGCCAGTGAGCGTAGAACTTTTTCCTCCCATACGTACCCTGTAAAGGTTGTTTCCGGAAATACGATAAGGGACACACCCTTATCGGCAAACCCCCTTACGGTGTGGGAAAACCTTCGGAAGTTCTCTTCAACATCCAACGGTTTAATCCTTAGGGGAACGAGGGCAACCCTCATGAGATATAATCCTCCCGACGAACAACGTTTTTAACCCGTCCCGTCTTCAAGAATTCTCTAACGTTCTCCGCCGCAACCCTCAGGGCCTTCTCAAACATTCCGGGAACAACGTTGGAGTTGTGGGGCGAGCCGAGGAAGTTCTCAAGCTCAAAGAAGGGGTAATCCACGGAGAAAGGCTCACCTTTGAAAGGCTCCTTCCACCAGACGTCAAACCCAGCCTGAAAATCGGGGTTCTCCTTTAGATGCTCGTAGAGGTCCCTCTGGTTCACTATATCGGCACGGGCGACGTTTATGAGGATGGCGTCGCTCTTCATCAGGTTGAGCTCACGACGGGTTATTAGGTTTCTGGTCTCCTTGGTGAGGGGAAGGGAGATGACGAGGACGTCCGAGACCTTCAGGACGTAGTCCAGGTCTTTCAGGGTCCCCACGAACTCCACCGCTTCATCCGTCCTACCGGAGCGGTTTATGGCGTACACCTTCATGTCAAAGCACCGGAAGGAGCGGGCGACGGCCTTACCTATGCCACCGAAACCGAGTATGCCCAGGTTCTTCCCCCTTATCTCTTTGTTCGGAGTGCGGCGGTCGTATACACCCCTTGCGAGTTTCAGATGGTTGGGGAGCAACCTCTTCGCAAGGGCTAAGACCATACCCATCACGTGTTCGGCCATAGGTTCGGCGTAAGCTCCGGCGTTGCTCGCTATTGTTATGCCTTCGGGTATCCTCTCAAAGGGTAGGTGATCCACCCCTGCCCACACGATCTGCAACAGCTTAACTCCCTTAAGGAGCGATAGATCCGGTAGCTCCCTGTCCGGATAAGCCGAAAGGAAAACCTCCACACCCTCCAGAACATCCGCGAGGAGGTCTTCGGGTATATCCTGCAGGTAAACAGTGGGGATGTCCCCCAGCACCTCCTCCAAAGCCCCCTTTTCCCTGTCGCCCACCTTGAAACCCACGAGGACCTTAGCCCCCTTCATGTCCACCTCCTCCCGAACTCCTCCCTGAAAACGATCTCTTCAAAGGGGAGTTTTTCCTTTTCCCTCCTCTCCTCGGCCGGCTTTCCACACGCAAAGGCAACAACGGGTTGCCACCCCTGCGGTATTTTGAAGATCTCCCTTGCCCTATCCGGATAAAACCCTCCCATAGCCCTGCACGAGAGACCGAGCTCTGTGGCCTGGAGGAAGAGCAGCATCAGGGACATCCCGCAGTCGTTTCTGTAATCCCTGTAGGGCCTACCGTCGGGATAGTACTCCCTACCGACGAGAAGACCGAGTAGGGGGGCGTCCTTCGCCCATTCGGCGTTTCCCGGAGTCAGAATCCCCAAAACCTTCCCGTGTGTGGCGTCAAAGTTCAAACCAACTATGTACCTCCAGGGTTGCGTGTTGTAAGAGGAAGGGGCCCTCCTCGCCGAGTCAAAGAGGAGGAAGAACTCCTCCTCACCTATCAACCTCTTCGGATCGTACCGCCGGGCGCTCCACCTGTTCAGTACGGCCTCTCTGACGTCCATATGCCGGTATTCTAAGCCCTTTCCGTCCCCATCAGGACCAAAAAGGCCTCCTGCGGTACCTCTATCTTCCCTATCTGCTTCAGTTTCTTCTTCCCCCTCTTCTGCTTCTCAAGGAGCTTACGCTTACGGGTTATGTCTCCGCCGTAGCACTTGGCCGTGACGTCCTTGCGCAGCGGCGGGATCCTCTCTTTGGCTATCACCTTCCGGCCTATGGCGGCCTGTATGTTCACCTCAAAGAGCTGGCGGGGTATCACCTTCCGGAGCCTCTGCACCAACTCCCTCCCCACCCTATAGGCCTTGTCCCTCGGCACTACCACGGCGAAGGCGTCCACCTTCTCACCGTTGATGAGTATGTCTAACCTGACGAGGTCCGACTCCCTCCACCCGGCCATCTCGTAGTCCATGGAGGCGTACCCCCGGCTGACCGACTTCAGGTGGTCAAAGAAGTCGTAGAGTATCTCGGAGAGGGGTATCTCGTACTCAAGGACGGCCACCTTGTGGCCTATGTAGTGGAAGCCCACCTGCTTCCCCCTCCGGCTTATCGCCAACTGCATCACGGGGCCGACGTACTCGTCGGGGGTCAGTATCTGGAGCTTCACGTAAGGTTCGTAGGCCTTCTCGTAGGTGTCGGGGAAGTCCGTGGGGGAGGTGATGATCTTTTCCGTCCCATCTTTCAGAACCACTTTGTACTCAACAGTGGGCTGGGTTATTATCACCTCTATGCCGTACTCCCTCCTCAACCTCTCCTTGAAGATCTCAAGGTGTAGGAGGCCCAAAAAGCCGCACTTGAAACCGGAGCCGAGGGCGGGGGAGTACTGGGGTTGCACGTGTATGGCGGCGTCGTTCAGGCGAAGTTTCTCTATGGCCTTGGTCAGGTCGGGATAGTCGCCGGGGTCTACGGGGAAGATGCTGGCCCACACCATGGGCTTCGGCTCCCGGTATCCGGGTACGGGTACCACCTTGCTGCCCTTGAGGCGGATGGTGTCCCCCACGCGGGCGCTCCTTATGTCCCGTATGTTGGCCATTATGTAGCCCACCTCACCGGCCGATAACTTTTCGGCGGGGACGAAGCGTCTGGGCGGGTAGATGTGGCCCACCTCCACCACCTCGTACTCCTCACCGGAGGAGGCGAACTCTATCCGATCCCCTTTCTTGACCTCTCCGCCAAAGATACGGACGAAGGGGACGGCCCCCCTGTGGTCGTTCCAGACGGCGTCAAACACGAGGGCCACCAGCTCCTTCCCCATCTCCCTCGGTTGGGGGATGTCCCTGACTATCCTGCGGAGGAGTTCGTCTATCCCCGTCCCCAACTTAGCGGATATGAGGACGGGTTCAACGTCGCCGAGGAGGTCCATTATCTCCTCGTAGGTGGCGTCTATATCGGCATTTGGCAGGTCAATCTTGTTGATTACGGGGATTATCTCAAGGTCCTGCTCCAAGGCGAGATATAAGTTGGAGACCGTCTGGGCCTCCACCCCCTGTGTGGCGTCCACCAAAAGCAAGGCCCCCTCAACCGCGGCGAGGCTGCGGGAGACCTCGTAGGTGAAGTCCACGTGGCCGGGTGTGTCTATTATGTGGAAGACGTAGTCCTCCCCGTCCACCTTCATCGGGAGCCTCACGGGGTGCATCTTTATGGTTATCCCCTTCTCCCTCTCAAGGTCCATGCTGTCAAGGAGCTGCTCCTCCATCTTGGAGGCCCGAAGGATGCCGGAACGCTCTATCAGGCGGTCGGCGAGGGTGGACTTCCCGTGGTCTATGTGCGCTATTATGGTGAAGTTCCGTATTCGGGATAGCACGGTGGAATTCTAAGGATGGAAGCTCCGCTTTAGAATCCCCGAGAGGATGGTAAGGGTAGAGGTGCAGGTCAGGTACAGGGATCTGGACACACTCGGACATGTGAACAACGCCGTCTTCCTCTCCTATGTGGAGCAGGCCCGCGTTGAGATGTTCAGGGAATACTACGAGAGGTACGGAAACTTCCACTTCGTCATAGTCAGGGCGGAGATAGACTACCTACACCCCGTACACCTTGGGGACAGGGTTGAAGTGGTGGCCTGGGTGGAGGGTATAGGTAGGAGCAGCTTCACCCTGAGATACGAGGTGTACAACGGAAGGGGAAACCTGTGCGCCCGCGCCAGGACCGTTCAGGTTGCCTATGACCCCGAGAGGAGGGCCAAGCGGGATATAGACCCGGTCTTCAAGAGGTACCTCTTGAGGCACCTCCCGCAGGGTAGTCCTTAGGATGGGGGTTTTCACCCTTCAGCCTTAGAATTTAAACTTTTTAAAGGGATGTTCTGGAGTGGGACGGTTTTGCTGTTGGGTCTGCTCGCCGTCGTGAAGGGGGCGGATTACCTCTTGGACGGCGCCATAACCTTCGCCCGTAGGTACGGGATTCCGGATTTGATCGTTGGGCTTACCCTTGTGGCCTTCGGGACGTCCCTACCGGAGCTCGTGATAAACGTCCTCGCCAGTTTCAGGGGCAATCCGGGTATAATCCTCGGAAACATAATAGGTTCAAACGTGGCCAACATACTCCTGATCCTCGGAATAACGGCCGTCATCTCACCCATAAAGAGACATTTGCTCGTGGTAAAGAGGGATGTGCCTTTCAACCTCGCACTCGTCGTAGTCCTGATCCTGCTCGCGCTCTCTTCATCAAGGGTGCTGGCCATATCAAGGGGTGACGGCCTTGTCCTCCTGAGCGTTTTCGCCTTTTACCTCTGGGCCGTCCTCAGGAGGTACAGCTCCTCCGGGGAGGAGAATCCGAACCCACCGGGCAATCCCCTCCTCGCCCTTCTAAAGGTCCTCTTGGGGTCCGCCGCCCTTGGCATAGGTTCAAACTGGACGCTTGAGGGAGCGATCGGCCTGGCGAGGGCCCTGAACGTCAGCGAGGTCTTCGTGGGACTCTTCGTCGTGGCCGTGGGAACTTCACTTCCGGAACTCGCCACTTCCGTCCTGGCCGCCTTGAGGGGAAACCCGTACATAGCCTTGGGAAACATATCCGGATCAAACGTCTTCAACATAGGTATGATTTTAGGCCTGAGCGCCACCATCAGACCCATACCCATCCCCAGTAGGGGCGCCGTGGATATGCTGGCCCTGTTGGCCGCCACGTCCGTCTTTCTCATGTTCTCCCTCCACTCGCCTAACGGGACCATGATGGACAGGCGCAGGGGTCTTGTCATGCTCCTACTCTACGGCGTGTACATAGCAACCTCCTTCGCCGCTGAGAGGTCGGGTTTGATCTCATCGTCGCCGCTACTTTAGAATCAAAGCTCATGTCCGAGAGAATACCGGATGAGATCTCTCAGGCCATAAAAGGCGTGGGTTGGATGAAGTTCGTGGCGGTGTTGGGGGTGTTGGGTGGAGGCGCATTTATCGCCGGGGCGGTGATCGGTTTACTCTTCCTCCTCGCTTCCCCCGGAGGGCTTTGGCTGATCCCTTTCCCGATAATCGCGGGAGTCTTTGGAGGTTTCATCGTGTGGTTGTACTACACTCTCTGGGAAGCAGCCGACCTGATAAACCAGAGCCATACGTCCTGGAAGTACCTTGTCAAGGCCGTAAGCCTTCTGGACCGCTTCTTCACGGTCTGGGCCGTGGTTGAAATGGTCAGGTTTGCACTCTCCCTCCTCTCCACGGCGTTCACAGGTGCCTTTGCCCCCGTGATGGGGGCGGTAGCCTTTGCGAGGTCAAACTCCCCGAAGATGATGAAGGTATTGGCCGTTCTAAGTGTGATAAACTCCTTTTTCACCAAAAACGTCATCACCTTGGTGATAAGCCTTATCATATCCCTGCCGATCGCTTTTTTCCTCTGGAGGGCGGCCTCCTTCAGGGAGAGGATGGTCGGTGCGGTAGACGAGGTCAGAGCGGAGGACGTGGTGGGCTATCTGAGCAACCTCAGGTACTACTTCATGATGTACGCCATCCTTATCGTGGTGGTTTTCCTGTTAGCTATCGCCTCTATCTTGGCCGTTATCTTCGGTGCTGGGTCCTTGATGACCTGAGCTATCGGATAAGGCTTCGGCCTTAAAATACGTCCTTGAGCGTCCATTTCAAGGAAAGGGTTGCGAAGGTGACGTTTAGATCCCTGAGGGACAGACCTGGGGTGGCGGCAGACGTCATAAACACCCTCAGAGAAGAGGGGTTTACGGTCCTGGCGGCGAGCTTTGATAGCTCCGTAGGGGGAAGGGGGGATTTCTCCGTGATCGTTTACGAGGCGGAGGGGAAGGAGATACGGCGGAGAAGGGAGGAGATAGCGGAGGTGACAGGCGCGCAGGAGGTCGTTGTGGATCCCAACCTCGCCTTTGTTGAGTTCCTGAACGTCCTTGACCTGAAAGGGATACTGGAGGGTCTTGCGAACATGGGCATAAACCTTGAGTTCATAGCCTTGACCTCCGGGGTTTTGGGTGTTGCGATAAGGCGCAACTTTTTGGAGGAGGTCCTTTTGGCCCTACAGGAGGAGGTGGCGAATGCTGTATAAGCTCCTGAAGTCAAAGCTCCACTGGGTTAGGGTGACGTCCAAAGACCTGAACTACGAGGGAAGCATAGTGATAGACTCCGAGATGATGGAGGAGGCGGGCATCCTGCCCTACGAGAGCGTACTCGTCATAAACGTTGAAACGGGGGCGAGATTTGAAACCTACGCCATTCCGGGTTCTAAAGGGGAGGTAAAGCTCAACGGGGGGACAGCCCGTCTGGCCGAGGTGGGGGACAGACTCATAGTCATGGCATTTGCGTGGGTGGAGGAGGGGGAGCTTGAAAGACATAAACCCAAGGTGTTGGTGTTCAACGGAAGGAACGAAGTGGTCCTGAGGAGGTGAAATGCAGATATCCGGGGGTAGGTTTAAGGGGTTGAGGATCAGGGTGGGGAAAAGGGTTAGGCCCACCAGTTCCTTTAACCGAAAGAGGATATTTGACATCCTCGGTTCGGTGGAGGGGTTTGACGTGCTAGACCTGTTCAGCGGGAGTGGGGCGCTCGGTTTGGAGGCCCTCTCAAGGGGTGCATCCCGCTGCGTATTCGTTGAGATAAGCCCTCAGAACGTCAGGATCATAGAGGACAACTTGAAGAGGGCCGGTGTGTCCTCCGTGGCCAGGGTTGTAAGGGCGGACGTCCTGGGGTTCTTGAAGACTTACACCGGCGAGTTTGACCTCATACTCGCGGACCCCCCCTACACCTGGGACAGAAAGAGGGAGTTGCTCAGGGGGGTGGTTCCCCTACTGAGAAGGGGTGGTGTTTTCGTATTGGAGTTTCCGTCAAGGGAGAGACCGGTGGAGGTTCCGTCCTTGAGGATGTTCAAACTCGTCAAAGGGGGGGATACGGCCCTCGTCTTTTACAGGAGGACCCATGAGGGTGATAGGGATACCGGCGCGTCTTTCCTCAAGTAGGTTTCCGGGCAAACTCCTGAAGGATCTCTGTGGAAAACCCGTCATAAGGTGGGTGGTTGAGGTGGCGGTAAAGGCGGACGCGGATAGGGTCGTAGTGGCGACGGATTCGGAGGAAATAGGTGGGGTGGTCGCTGACCTCTGCGATGTCGTCCTAACGCCCCCTGAGCTCCCTTCGGGAACGGACAGACTCGCCTACGCCCTCAGCTCCCTCCCCAGGGATGCGCTTGTCATGAACCTCCAAGGTGATGAGCCTTTCATAAAGGTGTCCGTTATAAACTCCCTCTTCTCCTTTGCCGAGAGGGAGGAGGCGGAGATTTACACCCTTGCCCATCCCCATCCCCCCTC
>JALWZG010000096.1 GCA_027002825.1 Caldifarciminota bacterium | reverse complement strand
GGGACAACAGGCTCATATACATCGTTGAGACGGAGAAGACGAAACGGCCCTACAGGGTACTTCTACACGAGATAGGAGACGACCTCAAAAACGACAGAGAGCTTTTCCGGGACGACGACGAATCCTATTTCGTATGGGCATACTCCTCCCTTGACGGGTACGTCTTCGCCACGTCCGGGAACACCGAGAGCAACATCACCGCCCTAATATACCCCTACAGGAGGGACTTCTATCCGAGGAAGAAGGGGGTTAAGTACTGGGTCTATCACGGGGACGGGAAGTTCTACGTCCTCACGAACGAGGACGCCCCCAACTACAGGGTCCTTGAGATGGACGAGAGGACAGGTGAGGAGAGGGTCATCATCCCACAGGAGGAGGACGTCCCGATTGAGGACATAACCGTCTTCAAGGACTTCATAGCCCTCCAGGAGAGGTACAACGGCCTTAAGGCCATAAGGATATACGAGAAGAAAACCAGCAGGACCCACCGGGTGAAGTTCAAAGAGGCCGCCTATACGGTGAGCCTATCCGGAAACTACGAGTACAACACAGACAGCATCCGCATACACTACACCTCCCCCACGACCCCCAGCAGCATATACTTCTACAACGTAAAGACGGGGAAACTCCGCAAACGCTGGCAGGAGCCTGTACCCAACTACGACCCCAAGAAGTACCGTGTGGTCAGACTCTGGGCGCGCAGCTACGACGGTGTAAAGTTCCCCATAACCCTCGTATATCGCAAAGATAAGTTCAGGAGAAACCGGAAGCACCCGGTCTACCTGACGGGCTATGGGGCCTACGGCTCACCCTTTGACCCCCGATTCAACCGCTACGTCATCTCCCTCCTTGACAGGGGCTTCGCCTACGCCATAGCCCACATAAGGGGCGGAGGGGAGTTCGGCGAGAGGTGGCACAGGGAGGGAAAGTTCCTGAAGAAGAAGAACAGCATATACGACTTCGTTGAGTCGGCGGAGTACCTCATAATAGACGGCTGGACGGACAGGGGAAAGATCGCCATAACCGGGGGCAGCGCCGGTGGGATAATAGTGGGAGGGGCGTTGAACCTGAAGCCCTACCTCTTCGGGGCGGCCGTGGCCGTCGTGCCTTTCGTGGACGTCCTGAACACCATGCTGGACCCCAACCTCCCCCTGACGGTGCCGGAGTACGACGAGTGGGGGAACCCCAACGACCCCAAGTTCTACGAGTACATAAAGTCCTACTCCCCCTACGACAACGTAAAGCCCGACAGCTTTCCCCCCGTTTTGGCCACGGCGGGCCTTTATGACCCCCGCGTGGGCTACTGGGAGCCGGCCAAGTGGGTCCTGAAACTGCGCGAGAACAACCTCGCCAACACCCCGGTGCTTCTCTGGACGGACCTCGGAGCGGGCCATCTCGGAAGGGCGGGACGCTACCAGTACATGAAGGAGATGGCCATGCGGTACGCCTTTGTGCTGAAGTTCTTGAAAGGGGAGTAGTTTCCGCAGTATAATAGACGCTTATGAGGGAGTACGAAGTGGCTCTTGTTTTGAGCCCCCGGCAGAGCGACGAGGAGCAGGCCGGGTCCATAGAGGAGGTCAAAGAGTTCATCACCAAAAGAGGTGGTGAGATCTTGGGGGAGGAGGACTGGGGTGTTAGGGAGCTGGCCTATCCCATAAAGAAGGAAGATCACGGCAGGTATTACTTCATACAGTTCAAAGCACCACCACAGGTGGCCTATGACCTGAACGCGCACATACGCCTTATGAGGAAGTTCCTCAGGTACATGATCGTCCGGAGGGATGAGACATGAGAGAGGGTAAGACCTTGAGGCTGCCGAACATAAACTTCATCATCCTCTCCGGAAGACTGGTCTCGGACGCCGAACTCAGGAACACGTCCGACGGTAGGAACTTCATAAAGTTCAGGATGGCTTCCGACACACCTTATCGGAGTGGAGACGAGTGGAAGACGAGTACGGTTTTCATAGACGTCCTCTACTCCATCGGCAGAAACGACCTCAACGAGAGCTTCAAGGAGCGCCTACAAAAAGGCACACCCGTGGTCGTGGAGGGGAGGTTGCGTTTCAGGGAGTGGGAGAGCGAAGGCATAAAGCGTAGCACTTACGAGATAAGGGCTTACAGGGTGCAGGTCCTGGAGAGGGAGGTTAGGGAAGCCGCCCCGGACGTACCCGTTGACGTTGAGGAGTACCTGCCACCGGAGGAGGACGTGGGACTACCGGATGAGGAAATGCCTTTTTGAAAAAAGGGGGTGAAACATGGGCAAGAGGAAGGAAAGGACGTTTGACTACAAAGACGTTGAGACTTTGAAGAGGTACATATCACCGACGGGCAAAATTCTGCCCCGGAAGTACACCCGCCTTACGGCCAAAGAACAGCGCAGACTCGCCCGTGCGATAAAACGCGCGCGCATGCTGGCACTCCTTCCCTTCATAAAGGAGTACGTGGTATGAAACAGGTAAACGTCCTACTCGTTCAGGACGTCCCCAAGCTCGGAAAGGCCGGCGATGTGGTAAGGGTCAGGTGGGGTTATGCCAAGAACTACCTCATACCCAAGGGACTTGCCTTAGAGGCCACGCCCTCCGTCCTGAAGATGTGGGAAAACCAGAAGAAGATGAAAGAACTCTCCCTCAAGCGCAAGAGGAAGAAGATGGAGGAGCTCGCCAAGAGGCTCTCCAAGGAAAAACTCCTGTTCGTCCTCAAGGCCAACGAAGATGGGAAACCCTTCGGCTCCGTATCCGCCAAGGACATATCCCGCAAGCTCAAAGAGATGGGGTACGATGTGGAACATTCCCAGGTCCTACTTGAGGACAACATAGGGGAGTTCGGAAGCTTTGAGGTTGGGGTTAAGCTGCATCCCGAAGTCATCGCCAAGGTAAGGGTTAAGGTGGAAGCCGAGGAGTGATGAAAAATCTCATAGAGGTTGAGGTAAAGGGCGTAGCCGTCCTCAGGATGGAGGGAGGCGTTGGGCTTGCGGTCATACTGAAGGAGAAGGAGGGCAGCCGCCACCTCACCATAATAATAGGGCCCTTTGAGGCCAAGGCCATAAGCATGGCGTTGAACGGCGAGGTGTTTTCAAGACCCCTGACCCACGACCTGCTCCACGAGGTCATAAAGACCCTGGGTGCGACGGTTGAAAAGGTGATAGTGAACGACCTGATAGACGGCACCTACTACGCGAGGATAATCCTGAACCACGAGGGAAGGATGTACAGCATAGACGCCAGACCTTCGGATTCCATAGCCCTGGCCTTGAGGGCAAACGCTCCCGTATTCGTAAGCTCACACGTTATGGACGTGGCCTCGGAGTACATTCCGGATCTTGATGAGGGAAGCGAATGGGAGGGGGAGGGGGCGGAAGGTTGAAGCATGCTGTTCCTTCTCCTCTTACCCCCAAACGATTTGGAAATCCTTTACGCTGCCGTTGACAGCGCCTGCAGAGGGGGTCGGTGCGAGTTTTCGGAGAACATAAGGGCGAACGGGGGGTTTTCATCGCACCTAATAGATTACATCAGGTTTAAATACTCCAACCCCCTCCCCTGCACCACGTTCATCAACGTCGTGGACAGTAGGGTCGTGTACGCGAGATCCCTCTGGAGGATAAGGAGAACGGCCACGTTTAAGGCTCTGGTGAGCGGCTGTGGCATAAGGGAGGAGATAAAGGGGGTTTACAGCGATCACATAATGCCCCATGAGGTGCAGAACGTGAGGGTTGAGGGGATTTCCCCGGAGAAAACACCCTCTTGGGGGGTGTTTGAGATCTTGGTATCCTCGGCCGTGGTCTTTGTCATACTTTACGCCTTTTACACCATAGAAGGAGGGTGACCCATGGTCTTCAAGTTCACGGCTAAGATCGTTCTGGATCCGGAGGGGTTTTACGTCTTTGAGGTCCCCGCGTTCAAGGGTTTGAGGGTCAGGGGGATGAACTTCGCCGACGTAGTCCAGCAGGGGGAGTACAGACTGAAGAGACACCTTGAGAACCTCCTACGCCACGGCGAAAGCATACCCGAAGACGTGAAGGAGATAAGCGTAAAAACCGAGGACCTGAGTGAGGTGATAATCCTCAAAATGGTCGTGAGCGTAGACAACAGCGGGTTTATAACCGCATGAGAATACTCATGCTCGCGGACGCCTCATCCTACCACACCTACAGGTGGGCCGACACGCTGAGGGCGTTGGGAAACGAGGTTCTGATCGTATCCTTGGAGAGGGGGTTGAGGGGGGACTCCGTGTTCTTGGAGGGGAAACTGGGTAAGCTGAAGTACATAGCGGCAATTCCCAGGATCAGGGAGGTGGAGGAGTTTTTCTCTCCGGACCTGGTCTTCTCCCACTTCATACCCAACTACGGGTTGATCGGTAAATTCCTGAGGACGGGTAGGAAGGTGTTGGCCGTCTGGGGATCCGATCTCCTGAGGTGGACGTTTAAAACCCCTCTCCACAGGTTGCTCTCCTCCTCCATACTCTCATCCTACGATTTCGTCGTTGTGGACGCCCGTTTCATGCGTGAAATCCTTGAAAAACTCGGCGTAAACCCCGAAAGGATAAGGGTTATACCCTTCGGCGTCCCGCAAAAGGTGAGGCTCTCAAACCTGGTAGACCTACCCAAATCCCCCTTGCGATTCGTATCCCTAAGGAGGCACGAAAGGGACTTCAACCACGGGGAAATACTGAAATTCCTGAAGATGCTATCAAGGGACTTTGAAATAGAGGTGATTTACCTCCAAGGGGGATCGGAAACCGAGAGGATAGGTAAAACGGCAAGAGACCTCCTGTTAAACCCTAGGTTCCTCGGAAACCTCAGATACGAGGACTACCTGAACGTCCTACGGGGCTCCCACTTCTGCATATCAATACCGCACAGGGATGGACTCTCGGTCTCACTCCTTGAGGCGATGGCGAGCGGTTGTGTTCCCATAGTCTCGGATATACCGGCAAACAGGGAGTGGGTGGACGGTGAGAGCGGTATACTGGTCCGGCCGGATGCCCGCGAGATGTACACGGCGTTCAAGGAGGTGTTCTCCTGGAGGTGGTGGGAAAAGGCGAGGAGGCTCAACAAGGAAAAGGTGATAAGGCTCTGCAATTGGGAGGAAAACGTGAGGGGTTTCCTCAAGGAGATCACGTCAACCTGAAGGCCTTTTTCACCCTTTCTATGCCTTCCGCCAGTCTTTCTATGTCCTCCTCGTCGTTGAAAAACGAGAGGCTCGCCCTGACGCTCTGGTTGTAGGGGATTTTCAGGAACTTGTGCAGGGGATGGGCGCAGTGTCCTCCGGATCTGAGCATTATGCCGAGCTCTCCGAGATACCAGGCCACATCGTGGGGGTGTACCCCTTTCAGGTTGAAGCTGATGAGCGCACCCCTGTCCTCCGGTGGAGGTCCGTATATCTCAACGCCTTCAATCCCCCTCAGTGTGTGGTAGAGTTTGGATGTGAGCTCCTTTTCCCGCCTTTCTATCTCCTCGTACCCTATGGACGTTATGAAGTCGGCCGCTGCCCCAAGACCTATAACGCCGGCGACGTTGGGGGTGCCCGCCTCGTACCTCTGGGGTGTGTCCTCCATCTCGTACCCGTCCACGCTCACATCCCTTATCATGCTACCACCGACAAGGAGAGGCCTCCCTTCCCTTAGGATCTCCTCCCTGCCCCACAGGAAGCCCGTACCCATAGGTCCGAACACCTTGTGTCCTGAGAAGGCTATGAAATCCGCACCCGTACTCCTCACCCTCACCCTGTGGTGGGGTAGGTACTGCGCACCGTCAAGGACGACAAAGGCCCCCATGTCCTTCGCCATTTTGGCCATCTCCTTGAACGGGGGAACGGTTCCGAGGACGTTGGACGTCATGGTCAGGGCGAGGATTTTGGTGTTCCCCGTCAGCTTTCTCTCAAAGTCCTTTAGGTCCACATACCCTTCGGGCGTTATGTTGAAGACGACGAACTCCGCTCCCCTCTCCCTCGCCAACCTCATCCAGGGTAGGAAGTTGGCGTGATGTTCCATTACGCTCACCAGTACCCTGTCCCCCTTTCCGATGCGGTTGGCCAGTATGGAGGCGGCGAGGTTCAGGGCTTCCGTGGCGTTCTTGGTGAACACCACCTCCTCCGGTCGTGCGTGGATGAGGTTGGCCACCTTCTCCCGCGCCGATTCGTACTCCCGTGTAGCCCTATCCGCCCAGGGATAGGCCCCCCTGTGGACGTTTGCGGGAAACCCGTAGTAGTAGCGTGTAAGGGCGTCAATTACGGGTTTGGGCTTCAGGGACGTGGCCCCGGAGTCCAAGTACACCAAACCATCCTCAATCGCCGGGAAGTGTTCCTTGAACCTCATTCCCCCTATTCTACCGCTGGAAGTGGGATTTCAACCTCCTCAACGTGTTCAGGGGGTTTTTGGAGTTGGTTATCTCCCGCCCGACTATGATCATGTCCTCGTCCTTGAGCCAGGTGAGGGATTTGGGGTGGGTGACCCACTTGTGATCGTCCGGCTTCCTCCTCATACGTATACCGGGAACGGCGATGGATATGAACTTGAAGTACCGCCTCACGATGCGCGCCAGACCGTCCCCCGGAACGACTATGCCCCAGGCGCCACCTTCCATGGCTATCCTGCTCAGGGATAGGATCAGGCCTTTCCTTGACCTCCTGAGGACCTCACGGCTCTCCTCCTTAGGAAGACTCGTCAGGATGGAGACACCGAGGATCTTTATATCCGGTCTCGTTTCAACGGCCGCCTTGAGCATTTCGCTACCACCGAGGAGATGGACTGTAAGGTAATCCACGGCGGGAAGGGTTTCAACCGTTTTGGCCACCACGGAGGGTATATCGTGGAGCTTTAGGTCCAAGAAGACGCTTAGGCCGTTCTGGATCAGCCTCTCTGTGTTTGAACGCCCGTTCTCCGTCAGATAGAGGGGGAGTCCTACCTTAAACACGTCAACCTCTCCTTTCAGGATCTCCACCATCTCAAATGCTTTATCCCAAGAGTTGGTATTTAAAGCCACGCATATCTTAGGCATATTCACTCAACCTCCCTTTGACTTCAAACTTTTCCAAAATGACCTTCAGAGCGGATTCATCGTACACCTTCACGTCATCCCCCTCACTCAGTATCACCCCCAAAAAGACACCCCTGTACCCGAGGACGGACACGTAAACCCGGTGCCCCACCTCTAAGATCATGTGCCATATGGAGGAGGGGGAGGATTTCAGGCGTTTGACCGTGGGGAGTATGTCCTCCTTGGGTACGATCCTGCTCTCCGTGAACAGAGGGGTTGAACCGCTCACGGCGAAGAGGTGATCCATCTTTATGATCTGGGCGTCTTCATACGGGAAATCCTCCGGTGAAATCCTCCTCACACCGTCGTTCAACTTGAGGGTGCATACCCTCTTCCCGGTGAGGATCACGGAGAGGTATCCCCTGTCGCTCTGAAGTACAAAACTACCCATCTCCACACCCTCCTCCACCTTCCTTATGAGATCCGAGGTGGCGGACATCCTCTTTCCGATCCTCGTCTTCAAAAGGGCGACCAGCTCCTCCGGTGAGGGATCCCTCAGGTTGGGAAGCATCCTTTCCACGTCAAACCTGACTATTCTGGCGAGTAGCTCATCCCTCGGAACGAAGATCCTAACGATGTTCGTACTTGACGTTATATCAAAGGTTTTCACCAGGGCCTTCTCCCACTTGAGCATACGACCCAGATTTTCGACCGCGGCTCCCCACGTCGTGTCAAATCCCACGAGGTTTCCATCTACGAGCTCCAGCTTCACAACACCGTAGTTTTTACCGTCGGCCGGGACGAACTGAAACCTACCGCTCTCCCTTTTTTTCGCAAGATAGTAGAGAACCGCTATTGGATGCACCTATCTATTATAAAGGCGTATAGCCCACATATCAACAATTTTACCATCCTGCGTGGAAAGGAAAGCCCCGATGCCGTTAATCGCCTCTTTGCGGAGCGTTCAGATGGTGATTTACGGTTGCTTTATCCTACTCGCCTTGAACCTCGTCGTATCCGTCAAAATCAACAGAACGTAATCCTCCGTGTTCAGGTACTTCCGGGCGGCCTCGTTCACCTCCTCAAGTGTCAAACCCTTTATCCTCTCAACCTCTTTCAACCAGAACATGTCCGGGAGTTTATGCTCGTACTGGGTGGATATGAGACCGGCCACCTGAGAGTAGGTCTCCGAGGTTCGGGCTATGTACCCGGAGTAAAAACTCTTGGCGGCGTTGAGCTCCTCCTCGGTGAAGCCCTTTTCCTTCGCCTCCCTTATGATGTTAAGGAGGAGAAGTGTGGCGTCCTCTGCCGATTCCGTCCTGCTCTCAAACCCCGCTATGAAAACCGAGGGCAGTTTCTGATCCTTCCAGACCACGTTTGGCATTACATAGGAGTAGGCGGAGTACGCATAGCCCTTTTCAACCCTTATCTTTTTGAGTATCCTGCTTGAGAATCCGGAACCTCCGAGTATGTAGTTCGCAACCCTCAGGGCGTTCCAGTCCGGAGAGTTCCTCTGTATATCCACAAACGCCGAAAGCCTGACGTAGGCCTGGTTGAGACCGGGCATGTGTTTTATCTCAACGACCTTTCTCCTGTGAAACCGGGGGATGTCCGGCAACTCCACGTTCCCCCTTTCCCACCTGGAGAAGTACCTCTCAACCTTGGCTATGGCCTCTTCGGGTTCAAGAGCGGACACCACTACCACATAGGAGATGTCCGGCCTCCAGTACTTCCTGTGGAATTCAACAAGGTCCTCCCTCTTCAGGTTCTTAAGGGAGGACACATAACCCTCGGACGGATGGGCGAGTGGAGTTCCCTCGTAGAGGAGCTCGTACAGGCGAACAAAGGCAACGTAGTTGGGATTGCTCATGTTGTTCTGTATGGACGTGATCTCCCTGTCCCTCTCCCTTTTGAACTCCTTTTCCGGAAATGTGGGGTCTATGACGATCTCGGCCGTTATGCTCAGCATGGAGTCCACGTCGGATGTCAGACACCTCACCGAAACCTCGGAGTAGGTCCTGCCCACGCTTACGCCGAAAGAACCCCCCAGATCCTCTATGTAAGCCGCTATCTCCTCGGAGGTCTTCGTCTTTGTCCCCTCGTCCACCATCACACCTACGAGGTTGGCCAGACCCTCTTTGCCCTCTGGATCGAGGAGGGAACCGGCCTTTATGGTCAGCTGCATCTGGAATATGGGTAGCTTGTCCTTCTTAACTGCTATTATGTGCAGGCCGTTTGGTAGGGTCTTCTCCTTCTTCACGAGGGGTTGAACCGTTATGGGTTTCCGGGAAGCCGTCCTATCCATCTTTCCACCTGTCGTTGAACAGCTCAGGAGTATCACAAAACCGGCGATTGCCAATATCCTTCCAAACATGGTAAGGCATTTTAAGGTGGGTTATGAGCGTGCGAAGGGAAATCCCAGGGCCTCAAGCAGCCTGTAGGCGAGCTCGTCGTTGTCCGCGCTCGTGACGATGTTTATGTCCATGCCGAAGACCCTCTGGACCTTGTCTATCTCTATCTCCGGGAAAGCGGTGTGTTCGTCCAGGCCGAAGTTGTAGCTCCCCCTGCCGTCAAACCTGTCCTTGGGCAGGCCCCTGAAGTCCCTGACACGTGGAAGGGCAAAGTTTATCAACCTCTCAAGGAAGTCGTACGCCCGTTTCCCACGCAGGGTGACCTTCACACCTATGGGTGTGCCTTTGCGGAGTTTGAACTGTGCGACGTGCCTGCGGGCGCGGGTTATAATGGGTTTCTGTCCCGTTATAATGGCGAGGTCTTTGGCCACCACCTCAAGGGACTTGGGGTCCTCAAGGGCCTCCCTTCCCCAACCCACATGCACCACCACCTTCTCTATCCTCGGCACGGCCATTATGTTAAGGCCAAGCTCTTTTGCGAGTTTGGGCCGGATCTCCTTCTTGTACCTCTCGTACAGGCTCATAAGCCGCTTATTCTAAGGGTGGATTATTCCGCTATTTCACCCTCGGAGCCTTGTGCATTCCTTTCCTTTGTCTTTCCTCGTTCACGAAATCCCTTATCCTCTTCTCGTACTCCTCGGACCTTTTGGTGGCCTCCCTCAACCTCCTCGCCTCCTCCAGGAGCTCTTTGTTTTCTTGCCTGAGCTCCTCAACCTCCCTCTCAAGCCTTTTTAGACGCTCAACATAGGACTGTGGAACTGTCGCACATCCCACGATAAAAAGGAAACCGAAAAGGGGTATCCTCTTCATCCCCCTATTTTAAGGTGGAAACAAAAAAAGGGGGCCGAACGGCCCCCTCACCCATTTTCGCGTCCGGATTTTACTTCTTCAGCCAGCGCAGACCGGGAACCTTGTCCTGGACGTATATGGTCAGGTCGGTATCGGTGTTGCTGAGGTTGTCCACCTTTACAACGCCAAAGTAGTCGTTCTCGTCCATGTTGCCATAACCCGTGGACGTGTTATCCGCCCAGAAGATGTACGTGCCGTCCTGGGAAACGTCACGAATCGTGTTGTAGCTTCCGGAAGGAGGTGCAAAAGAGGATGTCGTGTTGTCCGTAAATGCGAGCTCCATCTTGGCCTGACCTTTTGAGGTCTCACTCGCATCTTGGAACTGAACCACACTGCCGTCGCTGTAGATGATAAAGTAGCCTGTGTTGGGGGCGTTCGGATCTACATCTGCCTGCTGCAGGGCGTTAAGCGAGGGACCACCGAAGTCTATCTTTACCCAAGAGGGACAGCCGCTTTCCGTGCTGTAGCAGAGATTCGTAACCTGACCGCTCCATGGGCGGAGATCAACCGACGTACAGTTCTCGTTGCCGTTGGCGCAAACCTTGACCTCCGCGTAAACGGAGTTAGCACCACCGGATATGGTGTAGGACGTATCCGACGTGGTCGCGATCTCGTTACCGTCCCCGTATATGGTGTACTCGCTGGCGCCCTCAACGGTGGCCCATACGAGCAGGAGATCCGCTCCGCTGTTTGTGGCCTTGGCCGTCACATCGGGATTACCGGAAACACCATTTTTACATCCCGCAGCAAAAGCCGCAAACGCGATTACAGGAAAAACAAACGTCAACCTTTTCATGGCTTTCACCTCCTTTTTTTACTTAACCTTTCCAGGCTTGGGCTGTTTCTTGGGCTTGGGCTTGGAAGCGGGCGTAGAACCCGTCTTCTTCTCCGCCTTTTCATGCTCTTCCTTCTCCTCCGCCATGAGCTCGTTCAGCTTGCTCTCCAGCTCCTCCAGGCGGTTGGAGAGGGATTCTATCTCTCCCAGCTGCTCCTCTATGGCGGATATCCTACCCTCTATCTCCTCTATCTTCTGCGCAGCGTCTTGCTGGAAGCACCCACCAAAACCCACAAAAGCTGCCGCAACGAAAAGTGCTGAGATCTTCCTCATAGGGTAGGTATTTTATAGGTGAAAACCGTTTCTGTGGGACTCCCCAAACAAAAAAAGGGGGGCGTTTGCCCCCCCTTTTATCACAAACCCCCATCCTATATAGCGCTTCTCAGCGTCGCCCTCGCCTCTTCGGGAAGGTAGCCGTGGCTTGCCTCGTGCAGTCTGACCAGCCTTTCCCACTGGGCCTCTATGTACCTCTGGACGTAGGCCAACCTCTCGGGGTCCTTCAGCACGGGCTTAAACCTGCCCTGAAGCTTGAAGTACTCCTCAACGGGCAGGCCCTTGGGCCAGTGGGTGATGGTGTAGACCTCACCGTCCTCTATCTCGTAGAGGGGGAAGACCTTGGTCTCAACGGCCATGCGGGCCACCCTCACGGAGAGGTTGGATGCCATCTTCCATCCGGGCGGGCAGGGGGAGAAGACGTGTATGAACCTGAACCCCTTTATCTGCGTGGCCTTCTTTAACTTGCGTATGAAATCATCCGGATAGGCTATGCTGGCGGTGGCGGCGTAAGGTACCCTGTGGGCGGCCAGTATCTCCATCATGTTCTTCTTGGGTCTGTCCTCCGGCCTCTCGTCGGGCGTCGTCGTAGTCCAGGCCCCCAGAGGTGTGGACGAGGACCTCTGTATTCCCGTGTTCATGTAGGCCTCGTTATCGTAGGTGATGTATATGATGTTCTCGTTCCTCTCGGCGGCTCCGGAGAGGGCCTGAAGGCCAATATCAAACGTGCCTCCGTCTCCGGCCCACGCAACGACGTGGACGTCGTGCCTGCCTTTCATGTCAAGGGCCGCCCGAATGCCCGTAGCGGCTATGGCTGCCGTTTCAAAGGCGGTGTGGAATACGGGTATCTGAAGGGCGTGCTGGGGCCAGGCCCCGTCTATTACACTCCAGCAGGATGCCGGTATCACGAAAACGGCGTTTTTGCCGAAAACCTTTAGCGCAAGGCGCGCCGTTATGGTCGCGCCACAACCCTGGCACGCGAGGTGGCCAGGGTGCAACAGGTCGTTTTCGTTGGGTTTTACCTCTACCCATGCCCAGCTCATACTCTTACCCCCTTCCAAATTATGTTCTCAGGCTCCTCCCTGCGCTTCATGTCCTCGTACATGTCTATTATGTCCTGCGGACGGATGTCCCTGCCTCCGAGACCGGCCACGTAGCCGAAGATGGGGGGCCTGTCCTTGGCCCCGTACATGGCGGCCTTGGTCTCCATGTAGAATATCCCGGAGTGGCCGAAGGATAGGTTCCTGTCTATCACGGCCACCTTTTTCCTTCCGGAAAGGACCCTGCGCACATCCTCAACGGGGAAGGGCCTGAAGAGCTTTATCCTCATTATTCCGACCTTCTCACCCCTCTCCCTTAGCTGCGCCACGGCGTACTTGGCGGTCGTGGCCGTGCTACCGGCCAGCACTAAGACGTAATCCGCATCGTCAAGCATGAACTCCTCAACCGTGTCGTACTTGCGGCCGAACATCTCGGCGAACAGCTCCGTCTCCTCCTTGAAGACACGAAGGGCCTCCTCGTGGGCCTTCTGAATGTTGTACCTGAACTCCATGTAGTAGTCCGGGCGGGCGAAGGCCCCTATCGCCCTCGGATCGTCAAAGTTTATGGCGTTGGGATGCTCGTAGGGGGGCAGGAACTCGTCCACCAGCTCCTGCGGATATATCTCAACCGGCTCGGACGTGTGAGATAGGATGAAGGCATCCAGGACCACCATCGTGGGCAGGTACACCCTCTCGGCTATCTTGAAGGCCAGAATGGTTGTGTCCAGAACCTCCTGATTGGACTCGTTGTATATCTGTAGCCAGCCCGTGTCCCTCTGGGCGAGGGAGTCCGTCTGCTCCGTCCAGATGTTCCAAGAGGGGGCGAGCGCCCTGTTCACGTTAACCATCACGACGGGGGCGCGGGCGCCGGTGGCCCAGTGGAGCATCTCGTGCATGAGGGCCAGACCCTGAGAGGCCGTGGCCGTAAAAGACCTGGCGCCGGCCAGAGAAGACGCTATAACGGCGGATATGGCCGAATGCTCGGACTCAACCGTTATGAAGCGGGCCTTGAGCTCCCCCGTGGCCGTCATGTCGGCCAGCTTTTCGGATATGGTCGTCTGGGGGGTTATCGGGTAGGCCGAGATCACCTCCACCCGTGCCAGCTTTACGCCGTAAGCTACGGCGTAGTTCCCCTTCAAAACCGTGTACTGGCTCTTTTCTATCAGTTTCATTCTACCCTCCTGTTTCTGCTTTTATCAAAAATCTCTCTCCTTCACCATGTCTATAACACCCCTCGGACACTCCTCGGAGCATACACCGCACCCCTTGCAGTACTCGTAGTCCACCTTCGGGCGACCGTGGACCCACTTTATGGTGTAGTCCGGACAGAAGACGTAGCAGTTGCCGCAGGCGTTGCAGAAGCCGCAGTTGAAACACCTCTCGGCCTCCTTCATGGCCAGCTCCTGCGTGTACCCGAGGACCTCCTCCCTGGTGAGGGAGTGTATCCTCTCGGTGGGAGAGAGCCTCATCTCGGGCACTCTCGGAGCCTTCGGGAAGTAATCCGTTACTATCCTCTCGTACCCCACGACCTCCGGCATGTTTTCGGGGGTGTAGGTTCGTCCCCTGAGGTAGGCGTCAACGGCGGCGGCGACGCTCCTTCCGGAGTATATGACGTTCACAACGGGGGAGGGTCCGGAGACGGACTCACCGGCCACGAACACCCCCTCAAGGGGCGTCTCACCGCTCCTGCGGTCTGCCTTTAGGGTACCGTTGGACCTTATGGTGTCCGGAAGGAATCCGTGATCTGCTGTCCCCTCGTAGGCGAGGAACACCTCCTCAAACTCCATCTCGTGTTCTGTGGCCGGGACCACAGCCTTGCCGTCCCACTCCGCGACCGTAAGGATCACTTTTCCGTTCCTCCTATCCGCCTTCAGCGGCACCTTCGCGAAGAAGAACTTGACCCCCTCCTCCTCGGCGAGGGTGAATATCTCCCTGTCGCTGAAGGGTATCCTTATCTTCGCCGTCGGATAAACGACGAAGGGATCGGCGCCGAGGCGCCGCAGGACTCTGGCAACCTCAAAGGCCGTGTACCCGTTCCCGAGGACGGCCACCCTGCCGGAGATCTTGGGCCTGGCCCCTTCCCTGACCTCCTTCATGAGGTCCCATCCGGACCTCAGGAGGTCAACACCGGGAAAGTCCGGCGTATAGGGTCTGGACGAACCGTGGGCGAGGATAACGGCGTCGTACTTTTCCTTCAACTCGTCAAAGCTCACGTCCTTACCGACCTCCGTGTTGAGGACGAACTTGACGCCCATCCTCTCAAGGGCGCCCACCTCGGCATCAAGGACCGCCAAGGGCAGCCTGTACTCCGGGACGTAGTACCTCAGGTAACCGCCGAGGTTGGGGTTCCTGTCGTATATGACGACCTCGTGTCCCTTAGATCTTAGGTAGTAGGCAGCGGACATACCGGCAAGACCACCGCCCACGATGGCCACCCTCTTACCGGTTTCCCTCCTCGGGGGCTTGCCCTTCCTGTCAAGGTGGTAGTCCCCGACAAACCTCTCCAGCTGCTTTATGGATATAGGCTCGTCGTACTTGCCCCGGTTACACGGAAGTTCACACGGAGCGTGACAGAGCCTGCCGGTAATGGAAGGGAAGGGGTTGTTCCTGTGGAGGAGGTTGGCCGCCATGTCAAGGTCGCCCTTTACGAGGGAGTCTATAAAGTGGGGAATGAGAACCTTGGTGGGACAGGTAGCCGTACAGGGAGCGGTCTTGTTTTTTATAACGGGCTTGAAGCTCCTCCATCCACCCGTCGGGTTCTCAAGGGTGGTGGTCAGGGTCATGGGTGATATGGGAAGTTCCGAGGCTCTGAAATCGTACTTCTTTGCCATCTTACACCTCCTGTGGTATCAGGATCTTCGTACTCTCGTAGGCCTCCTTCGCGGCCGCAGCGTTCTCCTCCGGCTTTACGGGGACCTCCTCCCTGATGGCCTCAAGGAGGTTCTCAAGGGAGGGGGCACCGAAGGCACGGGAAAAGGCTCCGAGTATGGCGGTATTTACTATGGGGTTCATCCGGTTTCCGAGGCGGTGTTTGAGGGCTATGGATGTGGCGTCAACCGTAGCAACTTTGTACGTCGGAGGTATTCCCACATCCTTGATCAGCTCTTCGGGATCTTGAGGGGTGTTCACGACTATCCATCCGCCGGGTTTCAGGCCTTCCATTACGTTAACCGCCGTGAGAAGGGTCGGATCCAGAACGATGATGTGATCCGGCTCGTAGATGTTGGTGCGTACGAAGAGGCTCCCCGGCTCACCCACGCGCACGAATGCCGCAACGGGAGCCCCACGCCTCTCAACCCCGAAGTGGGGGAAAGCCTGAATGTACTTTCCCTCCTTGAAAAAGGCCTTTGCGAGGATCTCGGAGGCCACCACACCTCCCTGCCCTCCGCGGCCATGAATCCTTATTTCTATCATCTTTTCCCTCCTTGGTCTTTTATTATACACCCGTAATACGGGTCGCTTCAATCACGCTGCAAAACCCCGCACAACGTAAAAAAGACGGGTTTTCACACGTTTCAAATGAAGGGTTAGGGTTTTGGGGTTTGACATAGTCGTGATGGACTACTCAAGGGACGGAACGGAGGCGGGGGATTACCGTTTCCACTGGCGGGACGATTGGAGGGAAAACCCCGAATGGAGGGGGAATTACACCGTCAGGTATTGGGATGTAGGTTGGAAGAAGTTATCCCCCAGAACGGTGAAGGTGTTCTGAAACACGCACCCCACCTCCTCAACAGGGTTTCCGGATGGGCGTTGGAGACGTCCTTTACGGTGTGGTGGTGGTTGGAGGATTTCGGCGGTAGAATTTTTCCCTGAAACCTTATGGGAGAGAGGAAGGATGCTCTCGGTGAGGTTGTGAGGGAGGAGTTGGAGACGTTTTTTTTTGAAGAGTTCGTCCTGTTCTTCAGCGTCCTCAAGTGGGTGGTCATAGCCACGCTCGTGGGGATACTCGTGGGGATTTCCACGGCCTTCTTCTTGAGGGTTTTGAACACCGCCCTACACCTCCAGTCCAAAGGCCCGTATTACTACCTCCTTCTGCCCTTTGCCCTGCTCTTCAGCGCATACGTGATAAGGCGGATCGCGCCCGAGGCCGAGGGACACGGGACGGAGAAGGTCATAGAGGCCGTTCACGAGAGGAGCGGCAGAATGGACGTGAGGGTCATACCGGTCAAGCTCCTATCAACCGTGATAACCATAGCCTCAGGAGGATCCGTGGGAAAAGAGGGTCCGGCCGCACAGATAGGGGCGGGTGTTGGGTCGCTGCTGGCAACCCTCTTCCGGCTGAGCGATACGGACAGGAAAAAGGTTGTGATATGTGGGATAAGCGGTGGGTTCGCCTCCGTCTTCGGAACCCCCCTTTCAGGAGCGCTTTTCGGGATGGAGGTCCTCTTCTTGGGCAGTATGATGTACGAGGTGATCCTTCCCTCCTTTGTATCCGGTATAGTGGCCTACCACACGGCAAGGATGTTAGGTGTGTCCTATGAGTACTTCCCCCTGAGCTTCTACACCCCCTCCGTCCCCTACTTCATGCTCTACAGTGTCCTGGCGGGCATATTTTTCGGAATCGTCGCGAGCGTGTTCATAGAGGTTTTGAAGATAACACACATCTACATGGGAAAGATGAAGGGGTGGATCAGGCCCATCGCAGGTGGGGTAGTCCTTGTGCTTTTGACCTCCATCCTCTCGGATGACTACCTCGGACTCGGTTTGGACAGGGTGCACGACGCCTTAACCCTCGGCGATGCCAGACCTTATGACTTCCTCCTAAAGATGCTCTTCACGTCCATAACCCTCGCCGCCGGTGGGAGCGGAGGTATAATAACCCCCCTTTTCTTCGTGGGTAGCACGTCCGGTGTACTCCTCGCAAAGGCCCTGGGTTTAAGCGCCAAGGTCTTTGCCGCCCTCGGTTTTGTGGGTGTCCTCGCAGGAGCGGCCAATACGCCCATATCGGCCAGCATAATGGCCGTGGAGATATTCGGGCCCAAGATAGGACCTTACGCCGCCATAGTAAGCGTTATAAGTTTTCTGATAACGGGACACAGGAGCGTCTACCCCTCTCAGAGGGTGGCCATAAGCAAATCGCCATCGGTGGGTGTTGAAATAGGTGCGGAGGTTGAAGATGTGAAACCCGTCATAAGGCCGACGGGTGTTGGACTTTTGAGGAGCATCCTAAACCTCCTGATGGGGTTAAAACGGAAGAAAAAACGCGGGTGATCCCCTACACCTTCCCCTTTCCGGGGACCTTTAGGGGAACGCCTGCCCTGCAGAGAGGGCATTTCGAAGGATCGTATGTGGGTATGTCAAGCCTGAGGACGGGTTTGAAGGGTATACCCGTCCGGAAATCACCCCTTTGAACCATCACACCCGCCGCCACCACCTTACCGCCGGCCTCTTCCACAGCTCTTACCGTTTCCATCAGGGACTTTCCCGTGGTCAGGACGTCGTCAACCACGGCCACCCTTTCCCCTTTGAGGACAAACCCCCTTCTGAACACCCTTTTACCCTCTTCCCTCTCGGCATAAGCCGCCTTTACGCCCAAACGGCGGGCCACCTCGTAGGCGACTATGGCCCCTCCTGTAAAGGGGCCTGCTATCCTGTCGGGTTGAAACCCCGAGAAAAAGGCGACCAGGGGACGCAAAACCTGTGCCAGCAGGTGTGGTGATTCCAGTACCCTGAACTTCTCAAAGTAATAACCGCTGTGTTTCCCAGAGGTCAGGAGGAAGTGTCCCCTGAGGAGGGCGACCCCTAAAACACCTTCCCGGTCTCCACCCTGAGGACTACGAGGGGTATCGTCTTTGTTTCCACCCATATCAGGACATCTCCCTTTGACCTGAAGTAAAGGGAAGGCTCACCCTCACAGAACATGTCCTCCCTGTTCAGCCCCTTCAAGACCTTGTCTATGTCCTTCAGGACACCCTCAGGGACGGACACTTCCCCGAACTTCTCCGTGTAATCGTAATCCGGAAAGAAGACCCCACCCGCTTGGGCGTTTTTTAAGGCTTTGAGCCTCTCCAGGATTCCCCTCGCCCTCTCCTTCACCTCCTCGGGTACGGACGCGGTCTCCGCAAGTCCGAAGGCCTGGGTGAAGGACCACTCATCAACGTTGTCAAGGGTTAGGGTATCCTCGGATGTGGTCTCCACGGTCTCGTCCTTTGATGCGACAACCTTTAGGAGTAGGGCGTCCAGGGCCTGATCCATGGTTTCCTTTGGGGGGAGTTCGCCGCGCCTTACGGAGAAACTCCCACCCTCCAGACCCATGATCCGGTCAAACGCATCCTGTCCCTCCAGGTCCTCAAACTTCGCGTGTATCACCCGGCCGTCCTTTACGAATATCGCCCCTTTACCCTCCGCCGAACTCACTTCTATCTTGGCTGTACCGCTCTCGTAGGCGAGGAGCTGGAGGATGTCTATCAGGGAGAGCTCCTGCACCACACCTTTAAACCCGCGACTCTTCAGCACCTTTTTCAGAACGCTGTCAAGGTAGTTCAGGTCAAAGGGTTTCTCAACGTAGGCCTCCGCGCCGAGGGCCAGGACCTCCTTCTCCATCTCCTCCGATCCCCTCGCCGTCATAACCACCACCCTCGTCTCCGGACGCGTGGCCTTAACCTCCTGGAGGAACATCAGGCCGCTCTCCCCCTCCATCCTTATGTCCGTAAGGACCACCTCAACGGGTCTCATGTTGAATATCCTCCTCGCCTCGTCCACGGACGAGGCCTCCAGGACCTCCCACCCCCTCCTTGAGAGGGCTTTCCTCAGGCCGTAGAGTATGTACTCCTCGTCATCAACGACCAGTACGGCAGGCATTTTCTAAAACAGCTTGAAATCCGTCTTGGTGTACCTGAAGCCAAACCTCAGGTTGTTCTTCACGTCTATGTCCTGTTGCTTGTTGAACTCGTATATCTGGGTGTCGTCGGCTATGTCTATGGTGAAGCCACCGTAGGAGATCCCTCCGCCGAACGTTGGACCCACCCTTGCACCTCTCTTATCGTAGAACCATCCGACGCGGAAGGATACGAGGTTGTAAAAGGTGTAGTCCAGACCGGCGTGGAACCACGCGTCCACGAGAACTGCCCTTAAACCTTTTACGGTAACGGCCCCATCTCCTTCGTAATACTCAACTCCCCTCTTCCACTCCTCGGTTATTCCCACGGCCACCTTGTGTATATCAAACGCGATCTGGAGCTTGTTTATGGTGTCATATACGGGTACCAGGGCAAAACCGAGGCGTATGCTGTAGGGTAGGGGATCGGGGGGTAGGTCTCCGAACCTCAGACCCGGACCGACGTTCATAAACCCGAGTGAAAGGCTGTATCCCGGCCACTTCCTGATGTAAACACTCCCGTCAAAGGCAAACGTAAAGGCGTCTCCGCTGTTGGGATCTTCTCCCATCTTATCGAGTATCCCCCTTGATATGAGGAAGGAGTAGAGCCCCTTTACCGCTCCACCCAAGTAGAACTCACCCAATGGGGAGCTGAAAAGCCTTCTCCCGTATCCCAGCGTAGCGACCACGTCAAAGGGGGTCACAGAGCCGTAGGACTGGTCGCCGTCCATGACCTGCACCTCACCAACGGTGAGGTAGGTTATGCCGAAGGAAAACGTCCCTATCCTTGTCGCCGTCGTCAGGGCGGCGTACTCAAAGTAGGAGTCGTTGGTGGTCACGAGCGTCCTCAACCAAGGGGAGTGTACCAGGTAGAGGGATCCGCCCTCCAGCGCGCCGAGGGCCGCCGGGCTGTACCACAGAGCCGAAGGATCATCTGCCACGGCGGAAAAGGCGCCTCCCATCCCTATCGCCTTCGCACCGGGGTAAATGGTGAGAACAACGGCCCCCGCCCTGTTGGCGTCGGCATAAGCGCCCGACACCCAAACCGCTCCTATCAGGAGGATCAACACAACCCTTTTCATAACGGCAAGGTTGTATTATACTGCGGAAGGGTGGTGTTTTTCAATCGCCGTATTCCGGGAAGCATTCGGTCGTATCCCTTCCCTCCCCCAAGGAGATCACGACGGTGGGGTTGATCCACACCTCCTCATACGAGACGTTCCAGATCACGAAGTGGAGAGACCCGCTCTCGTTCAGGAAACACGTGAAGGTGCTGTCCCCCTCAAGGGTGTGCATGCTCAGGCTCGCATCTCCGCTCTTACGGAAGTGGGAAAACCCCTTCTCGTCAAAGATGACCACCGAGAAGCTCTGGGGGGGTGCGTTTGCGACCTTCAGGGTCAACACCTTACCTTTGGGGAGGCCTTTTAGGGAAAAAGTCTCGTGGTATCTTGGATGTATGCGGAAGGCCCTTTCAAATATCACGCTGTCCGGGGATAAAAGGACGAACGCGAACATAGATTTGATTTTAAGGTCGTTTCCTACCCTGGGATTCCCAGGCCTCTGCCGTCCAGGGCATTCTCTCCCGGAATATCCTCAGTATTACCTTTGCGTACTCCCGTATTTCGCTTTGGGCCTCGGGGGCCTCACGCAGCCTCAGAAAGTTCATGAGGCTTCTGGCGTTCACCGTCCAGTAGAACTGTGTGTAGGTTCCCAGGGGCAGGACTATACGGGCCAGCTCGCGGGCAACGCCGCTCTCAAGAAGCTCACGGTAGGTTCGGTAAACCAGGGTGTAGGTTTCCCGAATTTTTCCCATGAGTTCCTCTTCGTTTGGAAAGTCGGCGACCTCACTCGCCTGTTTGTTCCCCTTCACAGGTCTTCTGAGTTTGGCGGGGACGTAGAACTCGCTCTTCACCTCCGTGTACCTCTGACTTATCTCGTTGTAGGAGGCGATGCGGTGTCTGAACCACTCCCGTGCCACGAAGATGGGGGCCTTGACGTGGAACTTGAAGACGGCGTGTTCAAAAGGGGTGCCGTGTTCGTGCTTCATGAGGTAGTTTATCAGTCTCCTGTCCCTCTCCGGTGTTTTGAGTCCTTGACCGAGGGAAACCCTTGCGGCCTGAACCACCGCCCTGTCCCCACCCATAAACTCCACCAGTCTCACGAACCCCCTGTCCAGAACGTTGTAGGCTCCGCACACACCGCACGGTTGACCCTCGGTTTCACTACCGCAGGAGTTGCAGAGCATAGGGGTGATTCTAACGGTGTTCACACCCCTCCGATCCGAACACCAGGATCAGGCGGGTCTCCGCAAGGGGGTGGAGGCTTTCCCCCATTACCTTCAACAGGAACTGGAGGGATGGTAGGTACCCCCTCCTCTTGGGTTTCACCCATACCAGGTAGCGGCAGCTGTCCGAGAACTCCCTTTTCAGGTCCTCCATCTCCTCTTTGAAGGAGGGGTTTGGTCGGTTTTGGTTGATATCGTAAAACCTCGGCACCATATCCGCACCCACACCGCTTATGTACCACACGGCGTCCGGGGCGTTGGAGTAAACACCGCCCTTGAGTCGTTTGAGGTGCAGAACGGCCTGGGGGTCCTTCCAGTACCCTTGGTTGTACCCCTGAACCCTGAGATCCTTCGCGTGTAGGGCGTATCCAGTCGCCAGGATGAGCGTGATGGCGTAGGTTGCCGTACGCCTCAGCTGCGAAATCCATTTTACGAAGGGCGGTAGGAGCAGGAAGAACACGGGGGACATGAGGCGGTAGTCCGGCAGTGAAGCGTAATCGTAAAGGGTTATGCTGACCATGAGGAACGCAAGGTAGACGATCGCCCCGGATACGCTCCACTTCACAAGCCTGTCGCTTCCGTACCCGATAAAGAGCAGGGCTACCGCGAGCAGGAACAGGGCAACCGTAAACACGGCGAAGGAGAGGTCCTTGAAACCCAACACCTTGTGAAGGCCGAAGAAGGCGAGGATGGTTTTGGATAGGGTCGTCCAGTGCAGTGCGGAGGGTGGGTGGAGGGCGAGCTCCCTCTTTATCGGTGAGTGGGGAGAGACGTAAAGGAGGAGGTAAACCCTCCAGAGGAGGAACGGTAGGAGGGAGATGGAGAGGTAAAGAAGTCGCCTCTTCCCCCTGTGAAGGAGGTTCAGGAAGGAGAAGGAGAGGAAGGCGTACCTTATGAGGGGTAGGACGGAAAAAAGGAACACTGAGTGTTTGACCCTACCGGATACGGCAAGAAGGATGGCCGCGAGCAGGAGTGGAATGGCCACGTTCTCACTCCAAGCGTGGGTGAAGACCTCAAGGAATACGGGGGAAACACCCACAAGGAGCAGGACTACACCCCTTGCGACTTTACCCTTTATACCGATGCGCCTGAGGGCGATGGAGAGCAGGAGAAGTGTTAGGAATCCACCGAGGACGGCGGGGATATGCGTTCCGAGGACGGCTATTACCAAGGGGTACCCTGGGGGCCAGTGCTGGATGGGTACGGGTTTCCCACCCGCCCCTACGAGGCAGGAGATACACTTGAGGGAGGCTATGTTTTGGGCCATCTGCATGTAGAAGACGGAGTCGGGTGTTATTCCGAGGCCGTCGCGCACTACGAAAAAAACGGCGGGGAGAGAGCCGAGCGCGGCGGACAGGATGTCCCAAAGGTTTTCCCTAAGGTTCTTCGTCAAGGTTCGGATTTAAAGATGCGGTTTGCTCCAACACCCACTTGATGTAATCGTCGTTCCCCCCTACGACCTCCAGGGCGAGGATTTCGGGTACGGTGTAGGGGTGTATCTCCTTCAACACCCTCTCCAACGCTTCATAGGTTTCGGCTCCCGTTTTGATGACGAGCAGCTCCTCGGCGTCCCTCTCCATCTTACCCTTCCAACGGTAAAAGGATGTCAGGGAAGGTATCACGTTTACGCAGGCCGCCAACCTCCTCTCAACGAGGGTCTTGGCGATCCTCTCCCCCTCTCCCGTGGGGACGGTGCACAGTACGACTAAGACTCCTTTACCGTTTCCCATATTTCGTCCATCTCCCTTAAGGACATGTCCTTCAATCTCTTACCCCTCCTCCTCGCCTCACCTTCCAGCTTGGAGAAGCGCTCCTTGAACTTCCGGTTCGCCTCCCTTAAAGCGTCCTCGGCGTAGTATCCGGCCTTCCTGGCGTACTGGGCGAGGGCGAACAGGAGATCCCCCATCTCCTCCTTCCTCCTTTCCTCATCCCCGGCTTCAAGGAATTCCCTGAACTCCTCCTTCACCTTCTCCAGAACGTCCTCTCTCCTTTCCCAGTCAAACCCAACCCTCGCCACCTTCTCCCCTATCCTGTGGGCGGTTATAAGGGCGGGTCTCCTCGTGTCCACCCCGGAGAGTATACCGTCCCTCTTTGTGTTCTCCCAGTTTTCAAGGACCTCCTTCATCCCCCACCCCCTTTTATCACCGAATATGTGGGGGTGTTTGTACACGAGTTTTTGAACCGTTCTCTCAACGATCTCACCCGCAGTCGCCACCCCTTCATCTTCGGCTATTTTCAAGAGCATCAAGGCCACCGTCAGGAGATCCCCTATCTCCTCCAAGACCCTCTCCCTATCACCTTTTTCCAGGGCTTCTATGAACTCGTAGACCTCTTCAAGCGCCTGGTATCTCATGGAAAAGAGGGTCTGTTCCCTGTCCCAGGGACACTCCCTCCTCAGGATGTCCACGGTTTCCAACAACCTGTCCATATCACCGCGTCCCACGAAGGTATTTTACGGTTGCCTCTTCCTTTAGAATACCTTACTCGTGCTTGCCGATACGCTCCTTGTTTTGAAGCTCTTAAGCCTTGGGGACGGCCAAGGGGCGCTCATAGAGGCGAAAAGAGTGGGACATACCTTTTATTACGCGAAGGCCTTGGCCTTAAAGGGGGACACGTTGAAAGCCATAAACTTCCTGGCAAGGCTTCAGGACTGCAGGGCGAAGAGGTACAGACTTGTCCTGCTTATGGCGAAGTTTTACCTGGAAGGTGCGGAGGACCTCCTGAGGGACACCTCGTGTTTCACCTACAGGGATCAGATACTGTTCTCGGCTTACACCCTGCGGTTCGTCGGAGGACCTCTCTCCGACAGCTTAAAGGCCCAGATGCCAAACCTCCTGGACCCCTCAAAGGCCATGGTGTTCAACATTCTGCCGGGGGCAGGGCTGATATACGCGGGTCAAACCTGGAAGGGGATCAAAACCTGCGCCGCTGTGGGTATAGGTTGTGCGGGGATAACGTACGCCCTGAGGAATCGCCATTACGCGGACGCCTGTGTGTGGGTTCTCTTCTGGCAGAACAGGTTTTTAACCGGGAGCTATCAGAACACGTTGGAGGCCGTATGGCAGGAGAACAGGAGGAGGCTGCAGCCCTACTTTCAAAAGATCCTGCGCATGATAGAGGAGGGGGATGCTCAAAGACAACCTTAAAATTCACCGTCCTTGAGGGTCTCCGTAATAGTTCCGGCTTACAACGAGAGGGAGAACGTCCGTCCACTCCTCAAGGAGTTTGACGGTTTTTTTAAAAAGTACGGCTTGGAGGACTGGGAGGTGATATACGTGGACGACGGCTCAACCGATGGCACTTACGAGGAGGTTCTCAGGCTCGCCAGGGATTACCCCTTTGTAAGGGTGTTCAGGCATGGGAGAAATCTCGGAAAAACGGCCGCCATACTCACGGGGTTTGAGAACTCCTCCGGGAGATACATAGCCGTCTATGACGCCGACTTGCAGTTCGTACCGGAGGATATACTCAGGATGGTTGAAAAGATGGAAAGGGAGGGTTATGACCTCATAACCGGTAGAAAGGTCGGGCGGTACGAAAAGGCCTTTGTCTCCCGTGTGTACAACACCTTGAACAGGTGGCTTTTCGGTATTCCCGTTTCCGATATGAACTCCATGAAGGTTTTGAAGAGGGAGGTGCTTGAGGACATCCCCCTAAGGAAGGACTGGCACAGGTATATGGTTGCCTTGGCGTGGGTTTACGGCTACTCCGTCGGTGAGATAGACATAACGCTCAGACCCCGTAGGCACGGTGTCTCAAAGTACAGGGGGTTCGGTAGGATATTCGTCGGGGTTGCGGATCTGATAGCCGTCTGGTTTTACACCACGTTCATAAGAAAACCCCTTCTGACCTTTGGGGGGATGGGAAGCGTTCTAATACTCTTCGGGTTTGCCGTGGGGTTGGTGGGTGTGATCCTGAGACTTATGGGACACGGGTACAGACCCCTGCTCTTCCTGGTGGTTCTGATGATCATAGCGGGTCTCATATTTTGGATACTCGGACTTCTCGGTGAGGTAGTGGCATCGGTTTATGACGAGGTCAGGAAGATGAGGAGGCTGTACAGGGGCAGGGGGAGAGGGGGGATTTGAGAGATGTTTTCACCGGAGTTGTACATTCCACGACCTTAAAATATATGCTATGCTGTGGGCTGTCGGCTCTTATATAAACCCGCAAGCCGACCTAAAGGCCGTAGAGACCTACAGCAGAGGCGTAAACATGCTCTTCGTGCAAAACGCCGGCCAGCTTTCCAACGACGTCGTCTTCTACAGCATGCATCCTTCGGTCGTTTACGTCCTGAGGGATGGGACGGTTTACATCAACGGCGTTAGGGTATCTTTTGGAGCAAAACCGAGGTTTATAACCGGAGACATGCCGCTTAGGACGAAGATTTCTTACTTCGGTCGAAACAAGGCCATAAGCAACGTGCCGACGTACAGGCGTGTTGTGTTAAAGGAGGTATATCCGAAGGTAGACGCCATACTCACGGCAGATGGCAGGGGTGTGGTGGAGTTTCAGTTTATCGTCCGTCCGGGAGGGGATCCGCATCGGATAAGGCTTGAAACCGATGGCCGTGTGGTTCAAAAAGAAGACGGCATATACGTCGTCAAAGAAGGCAAAGAGCTCGTCAGGGTAAGCGATCTGAAGGCCTATCAAGGCGCAGAGGAGATAAACGTAAAAGCAGAGGTTAAAGGCAAAGGTGTAAGGTTCATCGTTAAGAGCTGGGACAGAAAGCACACGCTCGTTATTGACCCGGTTGCGACGGCCATACTGGCATCAAGTGGAGACGATTACGCCTACTGCGTGGCCACGGATCCCTTTGGGGACGTTTTCGTCGCGGGTTATACGACAAACTATACGGATTTTTCCTCTGGGGCAGGTATCCTCGGCACAACCGGTGGGACCTATGACGCCTTTGTAACGAAGCTCAGCAACGATTTAAGCACGCACATCGCCACCGTAATCCTTACATCAAGTGGGAACGATATAGCTTATGCCCTTGCCGTAGACGCCTCCGGAAGCGTTTTTGTCGGGGGTTATACGTGGGGATCATCGGATTTCTCCGTGAGCAGAACCTATTTTGGGACACCTGGGGGATTTTACGACGCCTTCATAACAAAGCTGAACAACGGTTTAAACTCGCACATCGCAACGGCCATCCTTACATCAAGTGGGTATGAAGCGGTTACCTCCTTGGCCTTGGACGATAACGGGAACGTGTTTGCCGCCGGTTATACCACAAGTTATGGGGATTTCGCACCGAGTAGATACATCTTCGGAACGACCGCAAACACATTTGCCGCCTTTGTGAGCAAGATGGATAACGACCTGTCAAATCACCTGGCCACGGCCATTTTGACCTCCAGTGGAATGGATTTTGCAACGTCCGTTGCCCTGGACAACTCCGGAAACGTCTTTGTTGGGGGCGTTACGGGTAACTCTTCGGACTTCGCCCCAAGTAGGAACGTTTTCGGAACGACGGGATTCAACGACGCCTTCATTACAAAGCTGAGCTCGGATTTGACCACCCATATTGCCACGGCAATACTGACGTCAAGTGATGCAGACGGTCTGAAATCCCTAACCGTGGACAACTCCGGCAATGTTTATGCAACCGGTTCTACCAATAATCCCGCGGATTTCGCCCCAAACAGAACGGTCTTCGGAACCTCCGGGGGTTTCACGGATGCCTACGTTAGCAAGCTGACGGGCGATCTGTCCACACACATGGCCACGGTCATACTCGCCTCAAGCAGATCCGATTACGCCGAGTCCATAACGATTAACAGCGCAGGAGATGTTTTTATCAGTGGAGGTACGGAAAGCTCAAGCGATTTTGCACCGAGTAGGGTTGTTCTCGGAAACCAGAGCGGAGTTCTATCCGATGCCTTTGTGACCAAGATAAGTGGAGACCTCACGACCCACCAGATAACCGCGATCATAGCCTCAAGCGGTTTGGATAACGCCCTCTCAATCACCACGGACGGTTTGGGACATGTTTTTGCGGCCGGTATGACTTCAAATTCCTCCGATTTCGCGGTAAACCGCGTTGTTTTCGGCACTACGGGGGGATACGATGCGTTTGTGATACGTCTGCTGAACGCCCTTGAAGCATCGGACACATCCTTAAACGTTTCCGAGGTGGGGGTCCACTCCGGTTATGATGTGGGGATTTCCGAGGGAGCGCTTGTGCTGCGCCTATTCTCATCCTCTTATGTGGGCTTTGACGTCTACGACCCCTCAGGTAGACTCGTCAAGCGTGTCAGCCTCGGCTACCTGCCAGCCGGGAGGTACGAGTACAGGCTAAACCTGCCGAAGGGAACATACCTGCTGAAGGTCAGGATCGGGGACGAGGTTAGGACGTTTAGGGGTGTGATTTAGGTGGGTTTTCGGCTTTAGAATGTGAAACTATGAGGGAGTACGAGGCACGCATAGAGGGTATGACCTGCCCGCACTGCGCCATGAAAGTAAAGAAGGCCCTTGAATCCATGGGCTTGAAGGATGTCCTTGTGGACCTCAAAGGTGGGTACGCGAGGTTCAAAAGCGAGGAGGAGGTTTACGAATACGAGGTAAAAGAGGCTATACAGAGGACCGGCTACGAGTTAAAGGAGCTCATAGAGATAGGTCCTTGATCCTGCCGGATGGTGCGGGCACGTACTCAACGGATGGCCTTCTGAGACCTGAGGACTCCGCGCGGTAGAGTTCCATGAGCTCGTACACCTCCTGGGGGACATCGGTGTTCACCTTTATACCCATGGCCGTCAGCTCCTCCACGGTCAGGGGGTAATCGTGTGTCCACTTACCCGTGGTCAACTCGTGGGCCACCTCTTTGGCCTTTTCCTCGGGCATTTTGTCCTTCACGAGGGCGTAAACAAAGGACTCCATCTGTTTGATGGCCTTACGTGATATGTCGGCGAGGATCAGGGTTTTGTCCTCCACCTTGTCAACGGGTTTTTCGGAGAGAACCCTTAAAATGGAGGCCGCCGGTACCACAGAACCCCCAAAACCCAGCTGCGGATCAACCGGGCCCAGTACGGCGTTGGGATCCATGATTATCTCGTCCGCGGCGAGCGCTATCAGTGTGCCACCGCTCATGGCGTAATGGGGGATTATCACCGTGGTTTTCGCCTTGTGTCTCTTGAGGGCCCTCGCTATCTGTCCGGCGGCGAGGACCAGACCTCCGGGTGTGTGGATTATGAGGTCTATGGGTGTATCGTCATCGGTCATGTTTATGGCCCTTATTATGGCCTCGGAGTCCTCTATGTCTATGAACCTCGCCAGAGGTATTCCCCAAAAGCCTATGGTCTCCTGACGGTGGATCATGGTTATAACACGGCTCTTCCTCTTCTTTCCTATCTCACGGATCTTCGCCAACCTGGCGTTTTGCAACATCTTGCGGTAGACCACAGGCTGAAAGCTGAAGAGAAAGATCAAAAGGAAAAGCAGGTCAAGTCCACCCACGAAGGTATTGTAAGGTGAAACTAATCGCTGTGTGTAAAGGGTATGCCCCGGTGGATCCCCAACCTCGCCGCGTGATCCACCACTTCCCAATACTCCTCGGAGGTTATTCTGCGGGAGATCTCCCCGTACTCCCAGGCTCTGTACGTCGGATAGTACTGATCCATTACGTTGACCCACGCATCCCTGGAGAGCTCGCCGGCTATGAACTCCATAACCTTCTTACTTCCGGCCACACCGTTGGGAAGCACCAGATGTCTTATAAGCACACCCCTTTTCGCCAAGCCGTCCTCCCCTATCACGAGATCCCCCACCTGTCTGTACATCTCCTTGACGGCCTTTTTCGCAACCTCCCAATAGCGTTTAACCCCGGAGTACCTCTGGGCAACCTCCGAGTCGGAGTACTTGAGGTCGGGCATGTATATGTCCACCACACCGTCCAACAACCTCAAGCTCTGCAAGGAATCGTAAGAGCTGGTGTTGTACACGATGGGCAACCTAAAACCCCTATCCACGGCTATGAGTAGGGCCTCCATAATCTGCCATACGACGTGGCTGGGGGTCACGAGGTTTAGGTTGTGGCAGCCCATGGCCTGCACTTCAAGGAATACGGCGGCGAGATCCTCCGGAGAAACCTCCCTCCCGAACCTCAACTGGCTTATCTCGTAGTTCTGACAGTAAACGCACCTCATGTTGCACCCGGCGAAGAACACCGTACCGGACCCACGCCACCCCCTCAAAACGCTTTCCTCACCGAAGTGGGGGCCGTAGGATGACAGGACGGCGAACCTTCCAACACCGCACTCGCCCACCTCCCCGTCCACACGGTTGGCCCCACACACCCGCGGGCATAGAACACACCTGCGCGATAGCTCCCTTGCCCGTTCCACCCTCTCCGCCAGCTCACCCCTGCTGTGGAGTTCAAGGTAGGCGGGATACATACGTACCACCGTTCCTCAGTACTCCTCCTCAACCAGCTCTATCAGAAAACCACCCGTGGATTTGGGGTGTAGAAAGGAGACGCTACCACCCTTAGCCCCTCTGTAGCCCCGTCTTGCTATCTCAAACCCTTCCCTCTCCAGGCGTTCCGTCTCACCTTCAACGTCCTCAACCTGAAGGGCTATGTGGTGCAGGGCGTTTCCCCTTTTCTGGAGGAAGCGGTCTATATCCGAACCTTCGGCCGTGGGTGTCAGGATCTCTATGGACGTGTTGGGGAGTTTGAAGATGGCAACGCGCAGCTTTGCGTGGGGTAGATCCTTCTCCTCCGCCTCCACTCCGAGGATCCTGCTGAACTTTTCCTTAACGCTCTTGTAATCCTCGGCGGATACGGCCAGGGCGACATGGGAAAGCCTCACCATAGACGGGATTTTAAAGGCGATGGGGGGCTATTCCGGGATCTCATCCCTTACGTCCTCGTGTTTCTTGTACTCCTCACTCTGCAAAACGGAGGTTATAAACCCGTCTATCTCCCGCTTGCTCAGGAACACACCTACAAGGAGTCTTCCCGTGTACCTGTTGTTCTTTATCTCCCAGAACATGTAGAAGTCGGGGAACTTCTCCTTCAGGTTCCTGTAGGCCACACCGTATTTACTGGGTTTCTTGTAGTTCTGTTCTATGAAGAAGTGGTCCTCGTCCACCTCTATGAGATGGAGGACCGCCCCCGTCTTCGTCTCCACGAGCTTCCATCTGAAGGTCTTCTCCTGTAGGGTTTTCATGGACGGGGATTTTAAGGGTGGGGGGCGCTGCGGGGTGGACAACTTATGTTAATTTCGCCTTTATAATACAATCTTGGAAAGAGGAGGTAAAAAAATGGTGGCAAAGGCAAAGGAAATCCTCGCACGGGCAAAGGCAAAACCCGAAAGGGAGACGAGAGAGGCTGAGGAGAGAAAGATCGTCCAAGAGGCGGTCTATATAACGCGTAAAATCGGAGAGATAGTCTCAAAGGTCAGGGTGGGAGAGCTGACGGGGATAGAGGAAACCCTTGAGGACCTGAGCAAGAGGGTCGCGGACCTTTACCAGAGGTACGCCGATACCACTCTACCCGTCAAAAGCACCGTATACACCGTCATAGGTGTGGATGACCCCGAAACGGCCAAGAGGATCTACGAGGACGCGAAAAAGACGCTCAACGAGGGCAGAATACCCAAGGCCAGAACACTCGTAAACGTCCTCAGAAACGAGGTCGTCATAGAAACGGAGGTCATACCCTTAGAGGTGCTTAGGGATTCCATAAACCTCGCCAGGTCCTTCTTCAAACGGGGCAACCTTGACAGGTTCATAGACACGCTCAACCTGATATTGGGGGCCGTTGAAACCGTACGTACCATCCTGCCCCGACCCCTTCTGGAGGCGTACTACCTCGCGGACGAACTTGAAAAACTTCGGGAGGAGGAGAAGGACACGGCCATGGAGGTCGCCAGATACATCCGTGAAAGGCTGGAACTCGCCAAAATCCTCGGATACATAACCGATGAAAAGCAGATCTCGGATATTGAGGAGAAGATAAAGGCCTTTGAACGTGTGGCAGGCGGACCTGAGGGTAAAGAAAAGGCTTCAGAGCTCAAAGAAGAGCTGGCCAAGACCAAAGGGGAGGTGGAGTGATGGCTTTAATCGCCCTGTTCCTACTGTCCGCCCAGGCGGACACATCGCTGCAGAGGAGGGTTCAAGAGGCGGTTGAGGAAAGCGCCAAGAGGGGGCTGGAGGAGATACGTACGGCGGAGGAGCAGAAGATAGTGAGGGAGGTTGTGTCCGTAATGGACGGCATAGCCCGACTTATAAACGTCCTGCAGTACGGCTCACCCGATCACGCCTCCGCCCTCCTTGACACCCTAATAAGGAAAACGGACGTGATAGCCAAAAACTACAAGGCCGATAAACTCCCCATCTCGGTCACCGTCTTCCTCTACCTCGGCGTGGACAACCCCGACAGCGCCGAAAAACTCGTAAGGGAGGCCCGCAAGTACCTGAACAAAAACGACATACCCACCGCGAGGGAAATCCTGAACCTCCTGCGCAACGAGATAGTCGTCCACACGGTGGTCGTCCCCGTTGACGTGCTGAGAAACTCCCTCGCCCTTACGAAGAGCCTCTTGGAAAAGGGTCGCACAAAGGAGGCCATAGACGCCCTCAGCCTTATGCTCAGCTCGGTTGAAACCGTTGAAAGCGTCTTCCCCAAACCCCTGTTTGACGCCTATTACTTGCTGACCACCGTGGACGAGGTTCAACAGGAGGACACATCCCTCGCCTTGGAGGTTTTGAAGGTGGTGAGGAGGAAAATACGCCTCGCCTACGCCCTCGGATACATAGACAAGAAGCAGTACAGAGAACTCCTCAAACAGGTCCGCTCCATAGAAAAAAGCGTAAAGAGGAAGGAAAAGGCCTCAAAGCGCATAACAACCCTGAAAGAGGGCCTGCAGAAGCTGAAGGGGGAGGTAAAGGGCAAGAGGTCGGATTGAGAGGGGGGCGGACGCCCCCCTCTTTTTTCGGCAGTAGAATGGCCGCCTTGATAATCCTGATAACGAACGATGACGGTGTGAACTCCGAAGGGATAAGGATCTTGGCGGATGTGGCGGCGGACTTTGGGGAGGTTTGGGTTGTGGCGCCTTCCGATGAGATGAGCGCGGCCAGCCACAGCCTATCCGTGCGCCGGAGTGTGAGCGTAAAGAAGGTGGGGAACAACTTCTACAGCGTTGAGGGTTCTCCGGCGGATTCGGTTTTAATAGCCCTTTTCGGAATAATGCCGAAGTGGCCCGATCTCGTTTTATCGGGTATAAACGCCGGGTTCAACCTCGCAGAGGATGTCTTCTACTCCGGAACCGTTTCCGCCGCGAGGGAGGGTGCGCTTTACGGAATACCTTCAATAGCCTTTTCCCTTGAAAACAGCAACCCCATGTTCTGGGACACGGCCGAGAAGGTCAGCCGGGAGGTCCTCTCGGAGTTTTCGTCCAAGAGGGATTTCAAACTCCTCTCCGTGAACATACCCGCCGCTCCGTACGGGCATATCAGGGGAAAGGTGTGGACCTATCTGGGGAACAGGATCTACAACAAACCGGTGAAAAGGAACGGTGATGGCACGTTTGCCATAGGCGGGAAGCCGGAGTTCATAGTGCGGGAGGGTTCAGACGTTTGGGCGGTTTTAAACCTTTACGTTTCCATCACACCTCTTAGCCTTGACCTGACGGATTGGAAGGTGTTGCGGGGAAGGACGAGCCGGCTTACATCTCGGGGAACTGACCTCTGAAAAGTCTCAGTATGTCGTACCCCATGATCAAAACTCCAAGGAGGATCAGGAGACCTATGCCCACCATCAGGGACCATATGTAAACCCTCTCAGGTATCCTCCTACGCCTCACCAGATAGTAGACCGCGTCCAGCGTGAAGAAGAGGATATGTCCCCCGTCAAGACCGGGAACGGGCAGGAGGTTTAACACGGCCAACTGAAGGGTTATGACGGCCAAGAGGAGGAGGTACCTGTCCACACCCTGCTGGGCCGTGGAGGCCATGGCCACACCTATGGTGATAGGGCCTCCCACCGTCTCCTCAACCTTCACCTCCCTGCTTATCATCTTCTCAACCACCTCCACAAGGAGAAGGGAAAACCTGAGGGTTAACCTGAAGGTCTCCCCAAAGAGCTCCCCAGGGGAAAGGGGGTACCTCCTGTAGGCCACCACAACCCCTATCCTTCCCTTGCCGTCCACCTCTTTTACCCCCACCCTGAGGTCCAAGAGCTTACCGTTTCTGGCGACGGTTATTGAGACCGTATCCCCTTCACCCTTCTCCTCTACGTACTCCACCACCTGTTGCCAGCTCTCCACGTCAACCCCGTCAAGTCGGACGATCGTATCCCCTTTCCTCAAACCCGCCGCTTCCGCCGGAAAACCCTTACTCACCTCCCCCACGACAGGGGGTATGAAAAACTCCAGACTCTCAGGTTCAAGGGGACGGTTCAAAACGACACTCAGGTACAACCTATCCCTCAACACCTCCACCTGTTTTTCCCCCTCCTCGGATAGGAGGTTCAGAACCCTTTCCCCGCTCCTCATAAACCTCCCGTTTACACTCAAGACCGAGTCCCCCTTCACGAATTCCGAGACGTGGGATCTCCAAACCTTCGTGGTCATAAGGGAGATTCTGCCTATGAGGGCCAGGGATATGGATATCAGTACCGGTCCGAGCAGGAACGAGGCCAGAGGTCCGGCCAAAACTATCCAGACCCTTTGCCAGAACGGTCTTCTGAAGAACTCCTGAGGTATTCCGGTCTCACCCTCATCGGCGAACCTGACGTACCCGCCGAAGGGTATGGAGGATATGCGGAAGTCTATACCCCGATATTTGAAGCCCCATATGCGCCTCCCAAAACCTATGGAAAAGACGCTAACCCTTACACCTACGGATAGGGCGGCCAACAGATGACCGAGCTCATGCCAGATTATGAGAAGGCTAAACCCGAAAACCACGGCGAGGATCTGAACGATAAGATCACCCACAACCTTTTATTGTAAAGAAGGGAGAGGAATCCCACGGGGTAAACCCACCACAACACGCATAGGTTAACCGATCTGTGAAATCAGAAAACGCGGATGTTTTCGTTTTTTCCGCATAGTTTACGCCAGCTTTATAATACGTTCGTGTACCTGCTCACGTGGTCCAGGCTCCTTGCCAGAAGGTCGCGCTTTCCAAGGGATGAGAAGGGACACCCATACCTGCCGGGGGACTACCTGATGGAGTCCCTAAAAGACGCCGTCGTTTTTTATCTGGTGAAGAGGGACAAGGCGTTGGAGGGGAAGATCAAGAGGTATCTGAGCGTGGGTAGGTTGAACCCGGAAGACGTGGCGGAGGATGTCTGGAGGATGGTCTCGGAGAGGTATCCCTTTTTGAAAGGTGTGAAGTTCCCGGAGGTAGTACCTCTTGATCCCGGAGGGGTTCAGACGGTCACGGTTGGGGTTTTTGACCTGAAGGCGGGTTATGAGGTTGACACCTTCAAATCCGAGGCCTTTTCCGGGTTTTTGAGCGTGGGGGACGGCATACCCAAAGAGGCCCTGGAGAGGATACGCTATGCGGGTAGATCCTTTACGGAGGCCTTGGTGAAGATGGAGATGGCGATGTTGGGGGATCATCCCCTCACGGAGAGGTTTCACATACCCCTTCTCAACGATATGAGGAGGTGGGAAATCCCCTTGAGGTTGGGAAGATGGACAACATCACCCTACGGTGGTAGGCTCATGTTCTTCTGGAGGATCAAGGAGGTCAGGGAGAGGATACTGAGGGATTACGGGACGGACATACGTCCCCGGAAGGTCTTGTTGCTTCCGAGGGATATGGCAACGGCGGGTTGGTCGGAGATCAAGACCCGCAAACCCTTTTAAAATCCACGGAGATGTTTGGAGAATACCGGAACAGAGAGGAGGCCGGTAGGGTGCTGGCCGAACTTCTAAGGGGAAAGGTTGAAGGAGGTGTGATCGCCGCCATTCCGAGAGGAGGAGTTCAGGTGGCCCATCCCATAGCGGTTGAGTTAAACCTACCCCTGAGAACGGTGGGGGTTAAGAAGTTGGCCCCCTTTTACTCCCCGGAATCGGGGTTTGGAGCCGTGGCGGCCGACGGTAGTTATGTTGTGGATGAGGGCTACATGAACCTGTTAGGGGTTGACGAGGCGGAACTTGAGGAGATAAAAAGGTTTGCCCTCAAGGAAGCCGTTGAAAGGCACAAAAAGTTCAGGGGTATAAGCCCCGAGGAGGCGAGGGGTAAAACCGTCCTCGTCGTCGATGACGGTATGGCCACCGGTTATACGGCGATGGCGGCGGCCGAATACCTGCGAAACGCCGGGGCATCCCGCCTGATCCTGGCCGTTCCCGTGGCGTCTTCCTCCGCCTACAGGTCCGTCCAAAAGGTTTATGATAGCGTGGTATGCCCACGGGTGGTTGAAACCCCTTTCTTCGCGGTGGGCGCCTTCTACAGGGACTTCCACCAGCTCACGGACGAAGAGGTACTGGCCCTCTTGAGGGGGGTGTAAATCACCTACACACTATCACCCTGCCGGCCGCACCTCCCGGTCGGTGACAGTCGTTGCACCCTCCGTAGTTCGGTGTTAGGGGCATCCTTCTGATCAAACCGCAGTCCACGTAAGCCTCAAACCCGTCCGAGGGAAGGGTCATGTCGGTGTAGAAGTTGCCGAAAGAGTCCGTGGACAGGACGATGGAGTCGGGGGAGGAGAGGGCCTTTATCACCACCTTCACGTTCGGAAGTGTTCTGCCGTTGAGCGTATCCCACACCGTTCCGGCATAGGTGAAATCGTGGCAGGACAGACAGTCCTTCCTGTACTTTACGTCTCCGCCGATCGCGGTGGCGTGATCCGGTCCGTAAGGGGAGGTCTCCTCTCTCCCCTCCCTGCACCCCACCACAGCGATCAAAAGGGTTAAAAGGAAAGGTCCTCTCATCTCCAAGGCAGCAACCAGACGAGGGCGGCACCGGCGGAGAGGGCGGAGGCGCCGAACATGAGGTCGCGATGGCGGGTGTGGTTTCCCTCAAGGGCGAGGTATCCGCCGTAGACGTACAGGCCCGTCGCCGCCAGACCTAAAGAGGCGTGAAGGAGTTTCTTGAAAAGGTTTCCCTTCCTCCATAGGGTTGAGAGGTTGTACACGCCGAGGGCGCTTTGAAGGGTTGAGGAGGATATAACCGTGTAGCCCACCGCCCTGTGGAGGTACCTCAAACCGCTCGGCGGAGTCTTGGAGTGATCGTACATCCCCTTTACGTGCAGCCCCAAGAGGACGTTGAAAACCCCACCGATGGCCACGGTATAGCCCGTGTACCTGTGCAACGTCTGAGCATCCCAAGCGCTCATGGAAACGAGAAGAACCATCTCCTACATTCTAAGGGTGATTTTCGGGATATATGGGGTGCTGCATATCATTTACGACCTCCGGGTTTACCTTGACTACTTCTACCCCCTCTATATCGGGAACGGTTATATACTCCTCCAAACGCTTGGGTATCACAAGATAAAGCTCATAGCGGTCTACTTCAAATCCCAGCCCCTTGATATACTCTACGGTGTTCCGAAACTTCTCCCTTATATCCTCTTCGCTGTCCTTGGACACAAGACCCTTGGTCTCCACTATGCGGGCTACGGTTTGGCCGTTCTCCTCGTAGATATAAACGACGTCGGCGTATTTCTGTGAGGTGTCAAGGTCGGGCTTCAAGACGGCCTTAAGGCCCTTCGGCTTTACCGCACTGTTGGATATGAGGTGTAGTTCCCTGTGCCACAGCTCGCTTTGTAGGAGCCTCCTGATTTCTGAGAGCTCGTCCAGTTTGTTAAGTTTTTTCAGTAATATCAGGGCGAGGATTTTCAGATCAGGGTTTTCAATTTGGTTCAGGAGTTTTTCAGTGGCCTCGTCCAGATCCGGATTCACGTTGGGATTATAAGGCTGTAAGTCTTCGGGGTTGGACTTTGTGGCGTCAGCGATTGCGAGGAAGGTTATACGCTCAGCTCCGGCACGTCCTTAAGGCTCGGACTACCCTTCTCATAGTGCGGCCGGTGTGGATTACGTCGTCTATCACGAGGATGCGGAGGCCACGCACAACCGTAGAGCGGAGGATCAGGCGGCTTGGTTAGTCCGTCTTTCTGGAGGGGGTCCCTGCCCGCCCACATCCCCACGATATAAAGCGTCTGGTCCTCGCTCACATTTACCTCCTTGTTTCCGTTGTATAATACCTCCCATGAGTTTGGACGCCTTGTTGATGATGGGTGTGTCTTGGACTGTTGTGACCTCCATGTTCCTTTGGAGCATGTACATGATACTCGTCAAAAAGGACGGGTGGGATGAGGGGGAAAGGTAAAGGGAATTCCAAAAAGGGACGCCCTCTTCTCCTCGTGGAGTCCCCGACCAAGGCCCGTACCCTCGCCCAGTACCTGAAGGGTAAATTCACCGTCCTCGCGAGCAAGGGCCACATAAAGGATCTGCCTCCCAAGGAGTTGGGCGTTGACCTCAGGACATTTGAGCCGAAGTACGTGTTCATCAGGGGGAAGAAAAAGACGGTCGATTTCATAAAAAAGGTGGCGAAGGAGAGCGATTACATACTCATAGGTAGCGACCCCGACAGGGAGGGTGAGGCCATAGCCCACCATCTGGCGCAGGAGCTGAAGAAGTTAAAAAAACCCATAAAACGTGTCCTCTTTTACGAGATAACGCCGGAGGCCGTCAGGGAGGCCGTTGAAAATCCCACGGAGATAGACGAGAAAAAGGTTGAGGCCCAGAAGGCCCGGAGGGTCCTCGATCGCCTCGTCGGCTACCTCATAAGCCCACTCCTGTGGAGGAAGCTCAAAGGGTGGGGTCTCTCGGCCGGAAGGGTTCAAACCGTAGCCCTGAGGTTCATAGTTGAAAGGGAGGATGAGATACTCAGGTTCAAACCCCGCCCCTTCTGGCACATAATCGCAACTTTTGAAAAGGGGGGTGTTGAATTCACGGCCAAGACCGTCAAGGAGTTCAAAGGGGAAGAGGAGGCCAAGGAAAAATTTGAGAACGTAAAGGGTAAGCCTTTTGTCGTCAAGAGGTTTGAGAGGCGAGAGGTGAAAAAGAACCCTCCCCCACCCCTCAAGACGTCCACCCTGCAGCAGCTCGCCAACAGCCTTCTCGGTTTCTCTGCGGAGAAAACCATGCGCATAGCCCAGATGCTCTTTGAGGGAGTTGAGATAGACGGCAAGCGTGTGGGACTCATAACCTACCACAGGACGGATTCTACGAGGCTTTCAAAGAAGGGCGTGAGCTACCTCAGGAAGTTCATAAAGGAGAACTTCCCACAGGAGTATCTCCCAAAAAGGGGCAGAACCTACGGCGAAAGGAAGGCGAACGTTCAAGGCGCCCACGAGGCCATAAGGCCCACCTATCCAAGCATAACCCCGGACTCACTTAAGGGCAAGTTGGACGAGGATGCCGTAAGGCTTTACGAGATCATATGGAGGAGGGCGATAGCCAGTCAGATGTCCGCCCTGAGGTATGAGAAGACCGAGGTGATTTTGGAGGTTGAGGGTGTGGAGTTCAAGGCCGAGGGTATAAGGATAACATTTGACGGTTGGAGCAGGGTTTTCCCCTACAACGCGAAGGAAAGTGAAATCCCTCACCTTGAGGAAGGGGAGACCCTCACACCGAAGAAACTGGATCTGGTCAAGGATCACACGAAACCGCCTCCGAGGTACACACAGGCGACCCTTGTTGAGACGCTGGAAAAGAAGGGCATAGGAAGGCCTTCAACCTACGCCACCATCATCTCAACCCTTTTTAAGAGGAAGTACATTTACAGGAGGGGAAAGGCCCTCGCCCCTACGGAGAAGGGCAGAAAGGTGCTTCAACAGCTCCTCAAGGACTTCCCCGACCTCTTTGAGGAGAACTTCACGGCCAACATGGAGAAGGATCTTGACCTCATAGAGGAAGGCAAGGGGACGTACATAGGCCTCATAAGGGAATTTTACTCAAACCTGAGCGAAAAGATAAAAAAGGCGGAGAAAGACACGGGTTGAGGATAAGGTCAATCCTCTCCTTTTCCTTTGGGACGCTTCTGAGCAGGCTCCTGGGATTTGTGCGCGAGCTGGTGTTTGCCTACGCCCTGGGGGCGACGGCCTACGCGGATGCCGTCGTCGTGGCGGTGCGCATACCCACCATGCTCAGGGGAATGTTGGCCGAGGGTGTATCCCAAAACGCCTTTGTTCCCGTCCTAAAGAGATGGCAGGACCTATCACTTCTGTGGGCCATTACATTCATAATAGTCGGTGCTGTCCTCCTGGTCATACCCGCAGGTGAGGTTCTATCCCCGATGATCGTTAAAATCATAGCCCCCGGCTTCCTCTCCGATCCGGAAAAATACGCCTTCACCGTAAAGGCTTTGAGGATAACCTTTCCTTCCCTCTTCTTCATAAGTGCGGCCGCGATAAGCATGGGTATTCTTAATACCAGAGGTGAGTTTTTCAAAACGGGACTCTCACCCGTTTTCTTCAACATGGGCAGTATTGTCGTTTTGCTGTTCGCGTACAAAAACCCCCTCTTGGGTGCGTTCGCCTTTACGTTCGGCACATTCCTGCAGTTTCTCTTCCTGTTTTACTTTTCGCGGGTCGGATTCCAGAGGCCCAACTTCAAGCACCCGGCCGTAAAAGAGTTTTTGAAAAACTGGCTTTCCATGAGTCTGAACTCCGGATTCCTTCAGATTTCAACCCTTATAAACAGCATAGCAGCCTCCTTCCTCGCAACCGGTACTCTGGCCTACCTCAGCTACGCCTTCAGGCTCATCCACCTTCCACAGGGCCTCTTCGGTGTTGCAACGGCAAACGTCTTGACAAAGAGCGTCTCCGAAGATGAAGGGAACGCACGGAAGTACCTATGGAAAGGTCTGCTCTTTGTAAGTTTTACCACACTGAGCGTTGCGATCCTTTACGCCGTTTTGGGTCTTCCCGTTGTAAAGCTGGCTTTCGTGCGGGGGAGGTTTACCCCGGAAGACGCCCGTCGCACTTATGAGATCCTTCTGGGATACCTGCCCACGATCCCGGCCTTCGCCTTCTCCTCAGTCTATCTCTCATATCTCTTCGCCCTCTTCCGCAGAAGGGAGGCCAATATAGGATTTTTGGTCTCAACTCTTACAAACCTCCTGCTCGTCTTTCCCATGGCCGCCGTTTTGGGCGCAATTGGAATAGCCTACACGGTTTCAATTTCAAACACACTCTCCGTCCTGTATTGGAGTTTGAGATGCTGCAGGATTTCAAAAGAGAGTCTTTTGACGTTAGCGGTCATATTGCTATCCTTTTTCCTGTCGGTGTTTCCCCTATGGGTAAGCTGAAAACCTTTTTCCGTTGTATAATACACACTTCAGCGGGCCGTTAGCTCAGTAGGTAGAGCACCGGATTTTTAATCCGGGGGTCGCAGGTTCGATTCCTGCACGGCCCACTTTGTCCTATCTCAGGGTGGTCGGGGGACATCCCTTAGAGG
>JALWZG010000095.1 GCA_027002825.1 Caldifarciminota bacterium | reverse complement strand
GTCGGGGGGGGCGGATTCCGTTTACTGTCTCCTATCCCTGAGGGAGCTGGGATACAGGGTTGTGGCCGTACACGTCAACCACGGCCTGAGGCCTACGGCGGACAGGGATGAGAGGTTTGTCGTAGATCTGTGCGGGGAGTACGGCATTCCGCTGGAGGTCAGGAGGGTGGAGGTCGGAGGCGGGGGAGGGGTTGAGGAGAGGGCGAGGGAGGAGAGGTACAGGGTGTTCAGGGAGGTGGCGCGCCGTTACGGTTTGAAAAAGGTTGCACTCGCCCACACCCTCTCGGACGCCTACGAGACCGCCCTGTTCAACCTGAGCAGGGGGAGTGGGTCGTTTGGCCTCGTAATCCCTCCGAAGGTGGACGTGTTCGTAAGACCTCTGATATTTCTGTGGAGGGATGAGGTCAGGGAGGCCCTGAAGAAGGCGGGTGTGAAATGGGTTGAGGATGAGAGCAACTACGATACAAGGTTTGCGAGGAACTTCATAAGGCTGAGGGTCCTCCCGGAGATGGAAAGGCTCTTTCCGGACCTTCCCAGGCGATTTGAGAGGTCTTATCGCACGATAGCGGCCGAAAGGGACATACTGAAGGGGGAGGTGGAGAGGTACATCTCGGAGAACGTCCTATCCTTTGCCGGCTTCACGGTGGTGAGGACGGGGTCGGATTACCTCACGATCCGGACACTCTCCGTACTCTTGGGAGTTGAGCCTTCAAAGCTGGAGGTTCTGAAGGGACTGGAGTCCGGCAGGAGGTTTAACGTGGCGGGAAGGGACGTGAGCGTGTACAAGGGCTTCCTCGTCATCCACAAAACCCCACCCGTCCTGAGGGAGGGTGTGGTCTGGGAATCCCTCAACATGAGGGTGGTGCCCCCTCCTGAGCTGGAGGGTAGGGTAAGGGTCAGGGGTAGGAGGGAAGGGGAAAAGGTGGGGGGCAAAAGCGTGAAGCGGCTGTTTGAGAGGGCTGGGATTCCCTCCGTCTTCAGAGGTGTTCACCCCGTAGTGGAGGTGGGGGGGAAAGTGGTATGGATACCGGGTGTTTTTGGATCGGATCACGGGATAAGGTTCAGGAAGATCCAACCACACAGGCCCTTCCTGTTTGACGTCTACGACTTTATCGGCCTGAGCGTGTTCAGATAACCCTCAGTCCAACAGCCCCTCAAGTACCTCTTCAACCACCCTCTTGACCTCCCTGGGGTCAACCTTCCCCCTGTACCGGCGCATGACCTGTCCCACGAAAAAGCCCACCACCCCCTTTTGACCCTTCTTGTACTTCTCAACCTCCTTCGGACTCCTCTTGACTATCTCTTCGACGAGTGGCCTGATGTCAACCCTCTCAACCCTCGGTGCGCTTTTGAGAAGGTCCTCAAAAGACTCACCTCCTACGTGCCGTGCCACGGCCTCCTTCAGATAGTCCTTTGAGAACGCCCCCTCTTTGAAAGCCGCTACGAACCTCTTGAACCCCTCCCAATCGTAATCCCTCAGGGATCTCTTCGCCCTGTTGAGCCTACCCACGATCACGTTCAAAAGGAGGTTGGCCGTTAGCTTGGGATCGATATCCCATATACCCTCGTACACCTCGGCGAGATCCCTATCGTAGGCTATGACACCCGCGAGGTGGCGGGGCACCCCCGCCCCGATGTACCTCTCCTCCTTTTCCCACGGCATCTCCACCAACATCCCCTCCGCCTCGTTCAACACGCCCTCGTCAACAAGGAGGGGTGGTATGTCCGGTTCGGGAAAGTACCTGTAGTCGCTTTCGGTTTCCTTCGTCCTCATAGGCTCCGTGCGCTTTCCGTTCCACATCCTCGTCTCGTGCGCCACCTCACCACCCGAACGGAGCACCTCACCTTGGCGCTCCACCTCATAACGTATGGCGTCGGCCACGGCCTTAAAGGAGTTTAAATTCTTGATCTCAACCTTAGTTCCCAGCTCTCCGGGGTTTGGAGATACGGACACGTTCACATCAACCCGCATCTGACCCTTTTCCATATGCGCCTCGGAGATCCCCAAAAACCTGACGACCGACTGCAGGGCCACCAGATACCTCTTCGCCTCCTCAGGGGAACGTATATCCGGCTCTGAGACTATTTCCAAAAGGGGTATTCCCGCCCTGTTGAAGTCCAAAAGCACACTGCCGTCGGCGAGGTGTAGGGACTTGGCCGTCTCCTCCTCAAGGTTTATCCTGTTTATCCCAACACCGAGAAGCTCGGCACCCTCAACTATGGGAACGGAGTACTGCGTTATCTGATAGCCCTTGGGCAGATCGGGGTAGAAGTAGTTCTTCCTGTAGAAGTGTGAAACCCTTGATATTTTGCCCTTTAGGGCGAGTCCGAGGGCGACGGCAAAGACCACAGCCCTCCTGTTGGGTACGGGCAAGACCCCCGGATGTCCCATACACACGGGACAAACCGCCACGTTTGCCTCCTCCCACTCACCCACGGGACAGGAACAGAACATCTTGGTCCTGGTCTTGAGCTCCACGTGGACCTCCAAACCTATCGCGGGGTAAAGTCTCATAGAGCGGGGAAGTATAACGGCGAATCACAGCAGGGACGACAGGAGTATTAAGGCCGATCCCATAACCATGAGCGCCGCGCCCATCACCCTCTCCCCTCCTCTGCCCTCCCCGAAGAACAGGACGCCGACAAGGGTGGAAAACATTACACTGGTGCGCTTTACGGCTATCACGTAGGGGACGTAGGTGAGCGATATGGCGAACATCTGAAGGACCGCTGAGATGGCATCCGCCACACCCATAACCCCTCCCCATTTCAGGATGTCCGTGTCTAAAACCCTTTTACCGCCCCTTACGCTCAGGAGGATGAAGGAGAAGACGGTTATTCCGAGGTTCATGGAGAACGTCCAGAGGAACGGACCGAAGGCCCCAACACCCACCTTGTCCACGTTGGCCGTGATACTCCATATGAAGGCCACGGCGAGCATCATCCTGCTTCCCCTCTCCGTGAGGAGGGACCTCAGGGGTTGGAGAAACCCCCTTCTGATGTCCGATATGTTAAGGACGTACGTCCCCACGGCGACGAGCAGAACCCCCACTATCCCCCAGAGGGGCAGGGCTTCCCCCAACATCCAGCGCGAAGTGAACAGCAGGAATACGGGTGAAAAGCTCAGGAGTGGAACGGTCAGGGAGAGTGGACTGACGGAAATGGCCCTCAGATAGAGGTAAAACGCAAGGGAGTTTAGTAGGGCGTTCAGAACGGCCACATGTACCGCACCCACATCCACACGCGACGGCCAGAGCGGAAACGTAAGGGCCAAAAAGAGGAGGGCCGAGGATTTGTAGCCGAGGAGCAACCGGAGAGGGCTTGTATAACCCAGAGCCAACTTCCCCATGGAATCCTTAAAGGTTTCAAGGAGTGCCACACCGAAGGCGAGGAAGACCCCCAAGGGGGGATTGTAAGTTCGCAAAGGGGAAGAAGGCGATACAACTTTAGGCCTTACAATTGACGGTTGTTCAGGTTGGCACACCTCTTCCTACCGGAGATAAAGGAGCTTTTGAAGAGAAAGGATTTCAAAACCCTCAAGGTAATACTACGGGACCTACACCCGGCGGAGATAGAGGACGTGCTTTCCGATTTGAAACCCTCGGACGCCGTCCTCCTTTTAAAACTACTTGACACGGAAAAGGCAGCGGAGGTTATAGCCAACCTCAACCCGAACATGCTTGAGAGGATCATAAACGGCTTTTCCGACAAACAGCTCCTCGCAATCTTTGAGGAGATGGACGACGACGACAGGACGGCCCTGTTTGAGGAGATGCCTCCGGAGCTGGTGAGGAAGATCCTATCGCTCCTCCCACCGGAGGAGAAGAGGATAGCCCTGACCCTCCTGAACTACCCGGAGGATTCGTGCGGTAGGTTGATGAACCCTGAGTTCATAGCCTTGGACCGCAACACACCCGTCGGCAAGGCTCTGGAGTATCTGAAAGGGGTGGACTATCCCGATGAGGTCCTTCTAACCATATACACGGTGGACGAGGCCCAAAGGCTCAGGGGACAGGTAAAGCTGACGAGGATCATAAAGTCATCCCACGAGGTTTCCCTCGGCAAGCTCTCCGAGAAAGTGCCTTACGTCTCCGCCTATGACCCGGCCTGGAAGGCCGCCAAGATAATGGCGGACTACGACCTGCTCGTCCTCCCCGTCGTGGACAGGTACAACAGGATGTTGGGCGTCATAACCATAGACGACGTTGTAGACCTCATAGTTGAGGAAAGCACAGAGGACTTCCTGAAATTCGCCGCCGTAAGCGATCCGGAGGACAACTACTTCACCCTACCCTTAGGTGAGCGTATAAAGAAGAGACTTCCATGGCTCGTGGGATTGGTCCTGTTGGCAAACATCTCCTCTCTCATCATAGAGGCCTACAAGGGTATCCTCAGGGAGGCCGTCATCCTCGCCGCTTTCATACCCATACTGAGCGGTACGGCAGGTAATACGGGTTCGCAATGCGCCAGCTTCGTAATACGGGCGTTGGCCACAGGGGAGATATCCCTCGGATTCAAAGGGGTTCTGGGTGTTTGGATCAGGGAGATGATCGGTTCGGCTTTTGGTCTCGCCCTGCCCCTTTCCGCCATCGCCGGGTTCAGCGCATTCATGCGGACACATGACCTCCTTATAACCCTCGCCGTCTCCCTGACCATGGTCGTCTCGGTTCTCGTGGCCAACTCAATAGGTTTCTTCCTCCCCCTTATGGCTAAGGCCGTGGGCATTGACCCGGCGAGCATATCCGCCCCCTTGAACGCCACCTTAAACGACGCCCTTTCCCTCATCCTCTACTTCACCCTCTCAAAGGCGGTTCTAAACGTCTGACGTAAGGGGATGCCTAAAATCCAACGCCTGCTGCAGTATAATAGCCGCCTATGACGGACAAGGAGATTTTGGACCTCTGGATAGACACCACCGGATACGAGGAGGACTGGAGAACCCTTATTGAAGAGATAATAGACGAGATTTACACGATCGCGGAAACCTTTAAAAGCCGTAAGGAGGAGGAGGAGGAGGACATATTTTTTCAAAAGGAAACCCCCGAAACCCTCGTACAGAACCTGAAGGATTTACTCCACGACCTTGAGAAGAAGATAAGCGAGGCCAAAAACGGTGAGCTTCCGAGGTCGGACCTCATGTACGTGTTTTACAAGGCGGCGGAGTACATAGACAAGGCCAAGGAGCTCGTTGAGGTTTGGACCTACGATGAGCCTGAGGAGTACTATCCGGAGGAGGAGGAGGAGGAATGACATTTCAGGACATAGTGATGAGGTTGCACGGGTTTTGGAGGGAAAACGGTGCGGTCATTCTGAACCCCTACAACTCGGAGGTGGGGGCAGGGACCTTCAACCCCGCGACCTTCCTGAGGGCGATAGGTCCACAGACCTGGAGGGTGGCCTACGTTGAGATAACGAGAAGGCCGAAGGATGGTAGGTACGCGGAAAACCCCAACAGACTCCAGCAGTACCACCAGTACCAGGTCGTGCTGAAGCCTCCTCCGGAGGATGTATTGGACGTTTACATAGACTCGCTAAAGGCCATAGGGATTGACGTAGAAAACCACGACCTGAGGTTCGTTGAGGACGACTGGGAGAGTCCTACCCTTGGTGCTTGGGGCTTAGGATGGGAGGTCTGGTTGGACGGCCTTGAGATAACCCAATTCACGTATTTCCAGCAGGTTGGAGGTATAGATCTGGAGGTGGTAAGCGCCGAGATCACATACGGACTTGAGAGGTTGGCGATGTTCGTGCAGGGTGTTGACAGCGTGTTTGATATAAAGTGGAACGAGGAGCTGACCTGGGGGGACATCTACGGTGAGTTTGAGAGGCAGTTCTGCGTTTACAACTTTGAGGAGGCCGACATAGAAGAACACCGGCGACTCTTCACCTTCTACGAAAGGGAGGCCCACAGGTTGCTTGAAAAGGGGCTGCTCTACCCCGCCTACGATATGGTCATAAAGATGTCCCACGTCCTCAACCTCCTGGACGCACGTAGGGCCATCTCCCCACAGGAGAGACAGAACTACATACTGCGGGTACGCAAGGCCGCGAGGGGATGCGCCCTTCTCGCCCGGAATTCCACCCTTTAACCTCCCAACTTCTTTATCATCTCGTCTATCTCCTTTATCTCGCCGTACGCCCCCAAGACCTCAAGCATCACCTTTGCCTTCTTCAGGGCCTTTTTGGCCTCTTTGTACCTCCCCTTATGGCTCAAGGCCAACCCCATGTACTTGTAGGCGTAGCCGAGGTTTGAGCTTTCGGGGTAGTCCTTTATGAAGCTTTCCATCAGCCTCACAACGTCATCCCACCTCTTCTGCTGCAGGAGGGCGAAGCCTATAAACCTGTAAGCCTCATCGGCCTTCGCGGATCCCGGATACTTGGATATGAACTCACCGCAGTACTTCAGGACACGGTTCCAGTCAAAGGCGGCGAACGACCAGTTGCACGCCAGGTAGAGGGCGTCCTTTCTGTGTTTGGTGATACTGTCGGAATGGGTCCTGTAAAAGGCAAAGAGGGAGTCCGCCAACGCCTTCAAGCCCGCCGTATCGTTCCTCTCCATCACCTCGTCAAACCTCTCCTGGACCTTGGCTACGTAATCCGTCCAGGGGTCTTTTTTGGCCTCCTTCTTACCACCACACGAGAGTGTGAGGACGCCTGCCACGAAAAGCGCAAAGAGTTTCCCCTTCATATTTTCACGTCTATAACGCGAAGGATGGGTCCCTTTTTGCCCAATCGCACCACCTCACACACCAGCCTTCCCTTCCTCAGCTCCCGTATCGGATACCTCATGGCCTTGCCTATGTACCTCTTCGGAACGGTAGCCGTCAGGTTTCTTATCTGTACGGTGAAGCCTCCCCTGTTGGTAACCCTTTTCACCTTTGCCTCAACTATATCTCCGACCTTCAGGATGACGTCCCTCTCCGGATCGTACAGGCGGGTGCGGAAGGTCTTCGTCGCGTAATCCGATATGACGACTATGGCGTCAACTTCCTCACCTACCTCGTGCTGTTTCGGGGACTTCAAAAGCCCTTTCACCACGTCCTTGTAGAAGACCTCGTAAATGTCGTCTCTGACGTGTCGGTTTATCTTCACCCTGACGGGACGTCTCCCGTCCTTGGCGTCAAAAACCTCCTTCCAAACCTCCGCCCTCCTTACGACCTCATCCGGGGGCAGGGGCTTATCGTACATCAACAGGCGTCTTTTACCAGCGTGCATCTCTCCTTTAGGAGACGCTTGACGGTTTCCTCGTAGAGGGTGGCGTGGGAATCGCTAAACCCGACCCTCTTGAGGACTACGTTCCCCTGGGCGTCTATGATGAGCGTTGTGGGTAGGGAATAGGCGTTGTAAAGGTCGGCCACTATCCCGTCCCTGTCCCACAGGATGGGATACGTCACACCCATGTTCCTGACAAACCCCACCAGTCTGGATCTGTCCTTGTCAACGCTTACGCCCACGACAACGAGACCGCTGTCCCTGTACCTCTCGTAAAGGCTCTGGAAGAAAGGTATGGACCTACGGCACGGTGGGCACCAAACCGCCCAGAAGTCCAGAAGCACCACCTTACCCTTCAACTCGGAGAGGGTGTAGGTCTTACCGTCTATACCCTGAAGTGTAAAATCGGGTGCTTTTTCAAAGGCCACAAGCATCAGGATCGCCATAGCGAACGTATTATACGCTGGAAAACGGTCTCGTTTGAAAAGGAACGGCTTTAGAATAAGCTCTATGTTCAAGTGGTCAAAGGATTTGGAAACGGGGGTACCTTTTATAGACGCCCAGCACAAAATGCTCCTGAAGACCATAAACATCCTTGAAGAGATTGTGGAGGATGATGGGGTTGACACCGTAAAGATGGAAAGCGTCATATCCTTCCTCATATGGTATTCAAACCACCACTTTTCCACCGAGGAGGAGTGTTTCTTCAAGGCCCGTTGTCCCTTTCACGAGTTGAACAAAAGACAACACCAGAGCTTTATCAGAATGGTAGAGGAGGCCAAAGAGAGGTTCTTCCGTTTGAAGGAGAGCGGTGGAGATCTGAAGGGTTTCGCCCTGGAGCTGAAAAGGGAGCTGAGTGAATGGCTTGTGGGACACATATTGAAGGTGGATATGAGGGTAAAGGATTACGACGTCAGCGTGTGCTACGCCGGTCCCTCCCGGTCATCAGGCTGACAAGCCACGTAACCGCAAGGCTGAGCAGGAAGGCCGGTATCATCTCGTAAACGGCGTTTTTGAGGACGGGCGTGTTGTACCAGACGACGGTGGTCAGTGTCCCCGTGAGCATACCGGCCAGAACGCCCCACTTCGTACATCCCCTCCAGAGGAGTGATAGGATTATCGGTGGGCCGAAGCTCGCCCCCAGACCCGACCAGGCGTACAGCACAATCCAGTAGATCAGGTTTTTGGCGAAAAAGGCTATGAGGAGGGCGAAAAGGGTGATAGCGAGCGTCACCCACCTTGAAAGGGAGACAAAGGCCTTCTGGGAGAGTTCCCTACCGAGGAGTTTTCTGTACACGTCTTCAACCACAGCCGAAGTCGCCACAAGGAGTTGGGAGTCGGCCGTGGACATCATGGCGGCTATTGCCCCTGCTATGACAAAACCGGCCACGATGGGGGGGAGCATCTCCATCGCCAGCAGGGGCATAACCTTCTCGGGATCGGACAACCCCCCACCGAAGTGCGCCCTGCCCAGGATACCTATGAAAGGCGCCCCCCAATAGGCCAAGAGGACCCAAAGCATGGCTATAAGAACACCCTTCCTAACCTCTCCCGCACCCCTTATGGCCATGTACCTCGTCAATAGGTGGGGTTGTCCCATGTACCCCAGACCGACACCCAATCCCCCCAAAACCGTTCCGACGAACACGTCCCTTAGGGGTTTGCCGGAGGTTATGCTGAGGAACTCCGAGGGTAGGGAGGAAAGGGCGCCTACGCCGAGATGTGAGAGCGCTATGAGGGGGAGGAAAACGGCCGAAAAGAGCATTATCACACCCTGGACCAGATCCGTAAGGGCTACGGCCGTAAAGCCTCCGGCCATGGTGTAAAGCATTACGACAAGGGCGCCTATGACCATGCCCAGCGAAGGGTCAACGTTGAACGTGGCGTGTAGTATCTTGCCCGAGCCTATGATCTGTGCGGAGAGGTATATCAGGTAGAAGAGGAGGATGATCACCGTGCTTAAGAGCCGTAGGATCCTGCTCCTGTCCTGAAAGCGGGCCTCAAGGTAATCGGGTATGGTGAGCGAGTTGTATCTCCCCGTAGCCTCCCTCAGCCTCCTGGCTATAACCGTCCAGCTCACGAATATTCCGAGGGCAACACCTATAACCGTCCAGAAAACGGACATGCCCGTGGCGTACGCCAACCCCGGAAGACCGAGTATAAACCAGGCGCTCTCACCGGAGGCCCTCTCCGAAAAGGCTATGACGGCCGCGCCGAGTTTTCTGCCTCCGAGCAGGAAATCGTCCAACGTCCTGGTCCGCCTGTAGGTCAAAAGACCTATGACGAGCATCAGAAGGACGTAGGCTACAAGACCTATCGCCACGCTATTCATTTTCACCTCCACTGCCAAAGTAGTAGGCAAGGGTCAGGAGCAGGAAGAACAACCAGCTCCCCCACACGACCACCAGTGTTGAGGTGTCCATAGGTGAAGGGATTATACCCTTGACATGTGTTCCCCTGATGGTTTAAAATCCGTTCTATGCAGGTGGTGGTTTCGGCGCTCGCCTTCGGTCTGAGCATAGGTGGGGCGAGTCAGGATAGGTGTTATCACGGCATAACCCTCCCCTCCGGGGAGGTGGTGCTGTCGGGTAGAACCCTGAGCTTCCACCCACCGGGTGCGAACAACTACGAGATCCCCGTTCTGAAAATAGACGCCAACGCCTCCGTGGTATGGCAGTTTGTGTTCGGTGAACAGGGTGTGGACAGGGTTTACGAGCTTCGGGAGGACGGTGGAGATATAGTGTTGGTGGGCAGGGCCGACGTGAACGATCCCCTGAACAACGTGGGTGATCTCATGCTCATGAGGCTCAACTCCTCGGGAAACCTCATATGGGGCTACACGTACGGGGGGAATTACTGCGACGATTACGGTACCTCTCTGGAGATCCTGGGAGGAAACGTGTACGCGACGGGTACTTTCAGGTGTTGGAGCTCCAGCAACACTTACTCCATACCCGTCCTCAAAACCGACCCTTCGGGGAACGTCTTATGGGCTAAGATATACGACGGGAGCGGCATGGACTGGGCAAACCACATATCCGTCCTACCCGATGGAAACCTTCTGGTCGTGGGGTACACCTACAGCTTCGGGGCGGGAGGTAGGGACGTCATAGCCATAAAGCTCAACCCCGGCAACGGGAACGTCCTGTGGGCCAAGGCCTACGGGACCCCCTCCGATGATGAGGGCAAATGGTTTGCTGTCCTTCCCGACGGCAGCATAGGTATAGTCGGGGTATCGGGTGGGAACGCCCTGTTCTTAAAGGTTGACAACTCGGGCAACCTCCAGACGGCCAAGACTTACACCTTCTCCGCCTCCTCCGAGGCCAACTCCATAGGTGTGATCTCCGGTAGGATCTTCATAGCCGGCGGGGAAAACGCGGCCTTTTTGATGGAGGTGGACCTGTCCGGGAACCCCCTGTCCACACGGGGTTGGTCATCCTCGCTTGGGGACTGGTTTGAGTCCGTGGAGGTTTTTACCTCCGGTGAGCTGCTGCTCTGCGGTGTCTGGGGTACAGGCGCCCAGGACATAGCCCTCCTGAAGGTACCTTCCGATCTCTCCTACAGCTGCCCCCTCTACGACGTTTCCCTGTCCCCGACGGCTAACAGCGTATCCCTTGTAGAAACGGATATAACCTCCCTGCTTCAGGTCAGCGATATAACCTCAACCGTCCAGAGCAACAGGGAACCTTACACCCCAGCCGTTATGACACCGTCCTTTTCCACGACACTCGTATGTCCCCTGACCCAGTCCGGGAGCCTGGGCGTTGATGAAAAGGACAGGGGTGGTAGCCGCTCGGGCGCGTGCTATTCGGCGGACGGAAGACTCAACAGGAGCGCTGATAGGGGGGTATGCTGTACCCCGAACGGGTGCAGGGTAAACTTGAACGCGCGCTGATTCACACGAAGTTCACGTACGCCTCCGTGATCGTATAAACCGCCGGTGTCTCTCCCGCGTACTCCCCCTCCGCCTCAACCGGAAGCCCCGGCGTCTCAACGTAGAGGTTCCGCCCCGGTATTTCCGAAATCTCTTCCATCTCCAGATGTTTTCCCGAATACACCTTGGGGAAGTTCAAAAGAAAACGAACAGGTCCCACCCTCTTGAGAACGACCACCCGCGCCTCACGGGAGACGGGGTCGGAGTTGGGGGATATGAACATACCCCCGCCGAAGTAGGGGGTACGGGCGAAAACTACCATCATAACCTCCATGGTGTAGGGGTCGTCGTCCACCCGAAAGTTCACCCTGCGGGGTTTGAACTCCTTTAAGGATTCAAGGACGCTTAAAGTGTATCCGAACCTTCCGAGCTTCCTCCACCTGTCAAACCTACGGGCAACCTCCGCACCGAATCCAACGTCGGACACACCTATGAAGAACCTCCCGCCGCTCGCCGTGTCCACCCGTGAGAGGTGTACCCTGTGGCCGCTCCCACTCTCAAGCTTCGCCAGGACCTCCCTAACCCTCTTTTCGGGGTTCCTCTCTATGCCAAGGCTACGGGCGACGTCGCACCCACTACCTCCGAAGGTAGGCGCCACGAAGGGAAACCTTACGTTATGCACCAGACCGTTCACCACCTCGTTGAGGGTGCCATCTCCACCGAATACAAAGATGACGTCCGCCTCGCTCTCTCTGGCGATCTCGGAGGCGTGTCCCCTGTACTCCGTAAAGACCGTCCTGAGGTTGAAGTGGCGCTTCAGAAGTGGTTTAAACTTCTTATAGACCTTTTTGCCAGAACGGGATACGGGGTTTACCAGAGCCTCGGCCCTCATCCCACCAGCTCTTTGGGAAGGGCGAACCGTATGTTCTCCTTCACTCCATCTAGCTCCTCAACTTCCGTAGCCCCCATATCCATGAGGCGATCTATCACCCTCTTAACCAGGACCTCCGGCGTTGATGCCCCGGACGTTATACCCACGACCCTCGCACCGTCAAGCATGTCAGGGGAAATGTAAGTCTCGTCCTCTATGAGGTAAGCCGGGACCCCCTGTTTTTCGGCGACTTCCCTTAGACGGTTGGAGTTGGAACTCTCCTTTGAGCCAATAACGAGTACGACGTCGCTCAAGCGGGCGAGTTTCTTGACGGCGTCCTGCCTGTTCTGTGTGGCGTAGCATATATCGTCCGCTTTGGGAAGTACGATGTTGGGGAACCTCTCCTTGAGTACCTCTATTATCTCCCTCGTGTCGTCAACGG
>JALWZG010000094.1 GCA_027002825.1 Caldifarciminota bacterium | reverse complement strand
CGGACAGCAACAACTCTTGGACAGTTGTTAAGCATATGGTGATTGATACGAGCGGAACAATTAGTGCGGGTAGTGGCAACAGTGGAGACATAGATTTAGACGGTAGGCCAGAGTTGTTGATGGGGACTTTTGGTAGGGTAAAGGTTTACAAGGCAGTTGGGGATGATGAGTATGAACTGATAGGAGTTATAGGTGGTGGCAATCGCGATGTGTCTGTTAGCAACGTGTATGACTTAGACGGAGATGGATTTATGGAGTTTGCAGTGACGTATGATTACATTACTGCTGGCTATGAGTATGTTCCGGTTGGTGTTGGTGAGGATGTGAGGGGTGTTGAAGGTTATGTTGATGTTAGAGGTGGATTTGTAGAGGTTGAGGGTAGAGGTGAGGTGGAGATATACGGTTTAGATGGCAGGAGGTTGAGGGTGGAGAGGGTTAAGGGAAGGGGCAGGATATACGTGGGAGACCTGCCCGCAGGTGTGTATTTTGTGCGCTTTAAGGGGAAGACTTTTAAGTTTTTGAGGAGGTGAGAAGATGTTATGGATGAGCCTCCGCCCAGTTCCTTCCCGTAGCGTAATCCACGACCACCGGCAACGATAACCTTACGGTGTTCTCCATTAACTCCTTTATATGCCCCACGATCTCCATTTCCCCCTGGGCCACCTCAAACAACAGCTCGTCATGGACCTGAAGGATCAAATACGCCCCCCTGCCCCGCAGATGGGAATGAACCCTTACCATCGCCGCCTTTATCATGTCGGCCGCAGAACCCTGAACGGGTGTGTTTATGGCAATTCTCCTCCAGGTCTCGTCCTTTACGGGATCACCGTAGATGTACCTCCTCCTGCCGAAGAGGGTTTCAACGTACCCCTTCTCCCTCGCAGCCCTTACCACCTCCTCTTGCCACCTTTTAACGTTCGGAAACCTTTCGTAATACCTGCGTATCATCTCCTTGGCATCCTCCACGTCCATTCCCGTAGCCCTTGAGAGTCCAAAGGGGCTTATACCGTACACTATCCCGAAATTCACGGCCTTTGCAACCCTTCTCATCTCAGGGGTTATATCATCCGTCCCAAAAAGGGTTTTAGCCGTCTCCGCATGCACATCTCCCCCTCTGCGAAATATTTCCTTTAAATTCTCATCATCCGAGAGATGGGCGAGAATCCTCAGTTCTATCTGAGAGTAATCGTAATCGGCGAAGAAGAAACCCTCCTCCGGGATGAAAACCTCCCTTATCTTTGCCCCCCACTCACCCCTTACGGGTATGTTCTGCAGGTTGGGGTCGTAGCAGGCGAGCCTACCTGTTGCGGTGGTAGTCTGAGAAAACGTTGGATGTATCCTGCCGTCATCGGAGACGTATTTCAAAAGTCCGTCCACGTAAGTGCTTTTCACCTTGAAGATATCCCTGTACCTCAGTATGAGTGCGGGCAGTGGGTGCAATTTGGACAGCTCCGTCAAAACCTCCACATCGGTTGAATAACCGGTCTTGCGCTTTTTCAGGGGGGGAAGGCCGAGTTTATCAAACAGAATCCTCGCGAGCTGTTTGTGGGAGTTGAGGTTGAACCTCTCACCCGCGAGGTTGAAGATCTCCTCCCTTACCCTTGAAATCTCCACTTCCAGCTCACGGGAGAGGGATTTAAGCCTTTCAACGTCAACCTTAACCCCTCTCATCTCCATATCCGCGAGAACCTTTATCAGTGGTCTCTCTATTTCGGAGTAAATCCCATCAAGACCCTCCGACTTCAACTCCTCCATCATACTCTCTCCTATTCTGGCCGACAGGTAAGGTACAAACCTTTCCACATCCTCCGGAACCTTCCAGGCCATGTACTTCAGGGCGAGGAACTCAAGATCGTGCCGGTTTTTCTTCACCTCCTCTTCAATCTCCGACTGCAGCAGGTAATCCACGACGCTCAAATCGTGCTGCTTTTTCAGAGGTCCTCCGGCCTTCAGCTGGGATTTCAAGTCCACCGTATAGAGCTCCCACTCCGGCAAATCCCCACAGACGTAAACCCACTTTCCATCGCTGAGAGTGTGGTTTTTGCCGTTAAAGAAAACCCCTTTTACACCTTCAAAACTGCAGGGTTTTTCATCGGGGATTTCGGGTTTTACCGCTATCCCTTTCAGGGCGGAGTAGAAGTCAAGCTCCCTGTAGATCTCAACGAGGGTTTCCCTTCGGGGCTTTCCCAGACGTATATCTTCAAGTGTAAAAAAGGGTTTAAAGGAGAGGCTTACGAGTTCGTAGAGCATGTCAACAAGTCCGCTCTCAACGGCCTCCTTCAACGACCTGGCCGCCCTTGGGAATTGGGATTCAACCTCCTTCAGGTTGGCCAGAACGTTTTTTAAAGAGCCGTACCTTTTCAGAAGCGCCCTGGCCGTCTTTCCACCGATGTTCTTTATCCCCGGTATGTTGTCCGTCGGATCCCCGACCATTATCAGGTAATCGGGTATCTGTTCGGGCAGAAGGCCGAACTTCTTCAGAACGGCCTCCCTGTCGTAAATACGGTCATCGCTCACGTTGTAAACCCTCACGTAATCGTCCACAAGGGCCATCAGATCCTTATCGCTGCTCACCAGAACGGCCGGGATTTTGTTCTCCTTCGCCAGATGGGACGCCCATGCCAGAATGTCATCCGCCTCATAACCCGGAACACCCACGGTTTTGACCCCCCACCCCTCGCAGATCTTCTTTATCCACTCCACTTGGGGAATGAAATCCTCAGGCGTCTCCGGTCTCTGCGCCTTGTAGAGATTGAACACCTCGTGCCTGAAAGTAGGCTCTTTCGTATCAAATCCGACGACGGCATGCGTCGGTGAGATCTTCTTCAGAAAATCCCTCAGGAGCCTGTCAAAGTAGAAAACGGCCGATGTGTTCTGACCCTTACGGTTTCTCAGGGGTCTCCTTTTGAAGGCGAAAAAACCCCTATACGCAACGCTCTGGGCGTCTATCGCCAGGATAAGGGATTTTTCCTTGAAGAGGTCAGTCATTCACTTTCAACGACCGCGAGGAGCTGTCCCTTGCCGACGTTCATACCCGGACGGACGTATACGTGTTTTACAACACCGTCTATGCGGGCCTTGAGCTGGGTCCTCATCTTCATGGCCTCTATCACCACGACCGTATCCCCCCTCTTCACCTCATCACCCTCTTTTTTCTCAACGGCTACGACGAGGGCGGGCATAGGAGACTTTATGTTCTGAACCCTGTGATCCTTCGCCTTTCCCGAAACCGTGGGAGGAAACCTGTAAACCCTCAGCCGGGCCTCAACCTCAGGTGTCTCCACCACCACCCCGTCCCCCGAATTCCTGACCCTAAAGAGGACGGGTTTTCCGCCTATGATGGCCAGCCTTACACCGGAAAAGACCTCCGTGTACTTCACGAGCTCCCTGTCAAATTCAACTTCCTTTATCTCACCCTCGTGTTCTATCCACCTTTTCATCTCTCCACCCTCGGAAGGCTTATACCCCTCTGACCCTGATACTTACCCCTGCGATCCGCATAGGACGTGCGGGCTATCTCGTCCGATTCAAGGAATATGAGCTGTGCTATCCCCTCGTTTGCGTAGATCTTCGCCGGCAGGGGCGTGGTGTTGCTTATCTCTATGGTCAAGTACCCCTCCCACTCCGGCTCCAGAGGTGTTACGTTCACTATTATCCCACATCGGGCGTAGGTGCTTTTCCCGATGCATATGCCCAAAACGTTCCTCGGTATGCGGAAATACTCAACGGACCTTGCGAGGCAGAAGGAGTTCGGGGGTATTATGCAGTGATCTCCCCTGTGATGCACGAAGGACCTCTCGTCAAAGTTTTTGGGGTCCACTACAACGGTATGGACGTTCGTGAAAATGTAAAACTCATCGGCAACCCTTATATCGTACCCGTAGGAGGAGAGACCGTAGGAGACCTTACCCTTTCTGATCAGCTCAGGCTCAAAGGGTTCTATCATCCCGTAATGCCTGGCCATCCTTTCAATCCACCTGTCCGACTTGACCATAAAGGTGTTGATTTTACCCCCGAAACGCCCTTAGAATTCCTATGCTATGCTCTGGGTCGCGCTTTCATGGGTATGGGTGAACCCTGAGTGGCTTTACGGCTACATCACGGAAAAGAAGGGAAACGCCGTAATAATTGACGTCAGGACGCCGGGTGAGCATATGAACGGCTACATACCCGGCACGGATCTCAACATCCCCCACTACGAGCTCGCCAAGAGGATCTCCGAGATAAAGGCCGACAAGGAGAAGGACACGGTTATAGTGTACTGCAGGTCCGGAAGGAGGTCCACCATAGCCGCCAAAACGCTTGAGAGGTTTGGCTTCAAAAACGTCTTCAACCTGAACGGCGGTATAAAGGCCTGGATACGCCAGGGCTACGGGTTAACAAGGGACGAAAAAGGAGGTGAGAGATGAGCTGCAACGTGGGAAAGTGGGACAGGATCTTGAGGGTTCTCATAGCCATAGTCTTTTTTGCCCTTGCGGCCTTTGCGGGTCTCAGCACCACCGTTAAAGTCGTCCTACTCGTCCTGGGCTTCGTCCTCCTCTTCACGGCTGCCACGGGCTTCTGTCTGCTGTACAAACCCTTCGGCATAAACACGTGCAGGAGGTAGGCAAACGGCCCTCCTCCTACACCTGCTGAGTCCGGAGGCCGACAAGCTGCAACATTTGGGTGGTGGGTTTGTCGCTTATACGCTGGCCTACAACATCAGCAGGAGGGAGGGTGTTTCCTTCGGTTTTGTCCTGGTCGTAGGGGCGGGTAAGGAGCTGTACGATTTAAAATCCGGCAAGGGCCATCCCGAATGGGCGGACCTTCTTTGGACGGCTGCCGGAGGGTTTGCAGGCTTCCTCCTCACCTCCTCTTTATCACACGGAGAACACCCCTCCGGGTCCTTATGAACAGGACACCCCGCGGGGCGTCTTCCAGACTCCTGTAGGACCTACCGTCGGATGAATACACCCCCAGGATTTCCCCTTTCACACACAACCTCTCCACATCTTCAACGGAGAGCTCGTAATCCCCACCGAGGGGTGTGCAGAAGGTGGTGGTATCCGGGGTCAGGGTGTTGGAGGTCAGAGAGGCGTTCTTGGCCTGGGTGCTGTTGTCGTTTATGAGTGTGGCCGGTGGGTTGGTCAGGGTATAAGTGGGAGTCGTTATGCTCGGTGAAAAGTCCGAGAACTGGCTGCTGCAAACCGTCCCATCGGCGAAGGTTTTCACCAAGAACCAGTCGGCCACCGTACTCCACCCACCTCCGAGTTTGTAGGTGCTTCCCGTGATCAGGAAGCCGTTATCGGATGTCCTCCTTATGTCCCTTCCGCCGTCTCCGAAACTTCCGGACCATATTATGCGGGCCCAAACCAGATTCCCACCCGCGTCCAGCTTTAAGACGAAGGCGTCCTCAAATCCGAAGAGATCGTGGGAATAAGAGAAGGTCAGACCGGTTATGACACATCCGTCATCGTGGGAAGCCGCCACGCCTATACCCTCGTCTATGTTGCTACCACCTATGGTTTTGATCCACTTCAGGTTTCCGAGCGTGTCAACCCTGAGGACGAGGATATCGTGGTCGGAACTGGAAAAGGTTGAATAACCGGCTACGCAGTAATCACCTGAGGGCGTCTGATCCACGGAGTATATGTAATCGTCCGTTCCCACGTCTATGCGCAGGGTGAAAAGGGGTGTTCCGTTGGTATCCGTGCGCACGACCAGTCCGTCCGTACCTCCACTGTGCTGAAACCTCCCCACCATGATGTACTTTCCGGAGTTATCCACCCTTATCTCCCGTACGGTGCTGTTGTCGGAGAACTGGAGCTGGCGGGACCACACGAGGTTTCCCGAGGGTGTCATTTTGAAGAACCAGACGTTGTACTGGGAGGAGTTGGGATAAGAATAGCCCCCCGCTATGAAGTTTCCGTCGTTGTCCGGCCAGACCCAGTAGACGTACTGGGCGAGGCTCGTACCCACGAATCTGGACCACACGAGGTTTCCGGAGTTGTCGAATAGGGCCACGAGGGCGTCATAGCTGCCGTACCCACCGGCGTCCGTAGTTCTGCCCACCAAGACGTACCCAGACGAGATCTCGGCTATACCGTAAGCCCTGTCCTCAACACTGCCCCCGGCCACCGCTCCGAAGGAGAAGTTCCCGCTTGAGTTGAGCTTAACAATACCGAAATCCCCACCGTTTCCGTAGCTCGTCCATATACCTCCTATCACAAACCCTCCGTCGGAAGTCTGGAGGCCGGCGTAGGCCTCGTCGTTGTCCGCTCCTCCGTACCTGAACATAAAAGATAAAGCCCCTACCACCACAAGCATGGTTTTGGAATTTTAAAGCAGAAAGGGGGGCGGTATCAAACCTCGGGGAACAGGGCAAAGTCTGATCATAAGGTATGAAGAGGTTTTCACTCGCACTCCTTTTAGGTGTGGTACTCCTCGGCTGCAGGAGAGGGGATGAGGTGGGTGATGAGGACGAGATAAGGGCGATCCTGGAATCCCATCCACTTTTCAACGTCTTAGACGTCATAGACGGTCAACCTGAGACCACACGCGTTTTGACGTCGGCCCCCCAGAACTGGTACCGCAGGGTGTACAGGGATTCCACGGTTAAAAACTTTAACATAAACGTCTCCGGTGATTCGGCCTATGTGGTCGCCAAGTGGTATCTCAGGGGGGAATTCCGCGTGATAACCGGATTTACGTACGTCTCCAAACCCCTGAAAGACGTTGTGGAGAGACACGCGGTGTTCAAAAAGGTCAACAACAGGTGGCGTCTCACGAGGATAACGGGCTTTAGGCTCTATCCGGAGGACGGTGTCCCTGCCTTCACAATAGACTCCGTCGTGGTAGTGGGGACATCCTCGGGTGCAAAGGTTTTCACCACACCCTTCACATTCCTTGATACGGCCGACATCTTTTACGCTCCCGGTGAGACGGTTCGGGTCAAGGTGTACGTGAGCCTACCCGATAGCGTCTTCGGATACGTGCATCACTGGAAGGGGAGACATCACAGACATGCCATGGATTACGACAGCACCGGCGGATACTTGATCGGATACTTTACCTTAACCACGAACAGGGGTAAGTACAACGCCGCCGCGGATCTGATACAAAGGGGGAGCCTTTCAACCTCCTCCCAAACCTACCTGTCGGAGGCCTGGGGCTTTCCGTACACAGTGCGGTAGATGGTAGGGCGTCCCCACCTCACCTGAACTCGGCCTTTTCCTCGGGTACGCCCATCCTCCAGTTCACCCATCTCGCCAGTACGAATAGGAGGTCCGACAGTCTGTTGAGATAAACCTGAACCCTTGGGTTTAAGGTCTCGTCAGAGGACATGGCTCGGACTAAAACCCTCTCCGCCCTTCTGCAAACCGTCCTGCTGACGTGCAAGAGTGCGGCCACCTCACTTCCCGTCGGAAGGATGAACTCCTCAAGAGGTCTCAGGTCGGAGTTGAACCCGTCTATCGTCTCCTCAAGGTATTTGACCTTCTCATCACCGAGCCTCTTAACCTCAAAGGGTGCCCCTTCCGGTGTTGCCAGATCCCCTCCTATCAGGAAGAGGTCGTTCTGGACCTGTTTAAGCACACCGTCAACCTCACTTAGGTGGGGGGGCAGTTTGGACCGGACCAGGCCTATGAAGGAGTTGAGCTCGTCAACACAGCCGTAGGCCTCAACCCTCGGATGGGTTTTGGAAACCTTTTTACCGTCGGCCAGATAGGTCTGCCCCCCATCACCCACCCCCGTGTAGACCTTCGTGATCCTCAAACCTCACCTCCTCCTCTCCCAACCGAAGAAGTAGAGTATGTTTCCTATGAGGATGAAGATGAGTATGACCACATGTCCCCCCGTCTGGGCGAGCATACCCGTCATGGCCATGTCGGGTGAGTTTACCAGGTACTCGTAGTCCGCAGCACCTCTGAGTCCGCCGATTATACCCTTTATCTGGCCGGACTGGTAATAGGGATAGAGGCTCGGAGCTACGACGGCCGTTGAGCCTATGATGATGGGGATGTTGTACCTCGCCCCCGTTATCGTAACCCACCAGTCCCCCGTAGCGCTCGCCGTGAAAACGGCCACGAAGTGGAAGTCCTTAACCGTTTTTACGTCCTTCAACCAGTCTATGTCCGTCAACGGGGTTCCTTTCACGTCCCTGTCAAACACGCTCTTGAAGTCCGTACCTATGTTGGTCAGGACCTGTACCACTCCGGGACGGAACCCGAGCATCACCCAGTCCTCACCGTACTCCGCCCCTATCTTGTTGGAGACGTAGGCCATCACATCGTTCCCCATCATTATACCCTCAAACCTCTGGAGGGTCATTATGGCTATCTTGCAGTCTTTGCGCAGGAGCTGGCGGGCCATCGCCACCACCATGGGATGGGTCTCAGGCTGGGAGGAGGGACCGTAATCCACGGAGAAAAGGGCCTTACAGCCGTTCGGAAGATTTTCAACGAAATCGTAGGCCGCCTTCACCTCGGGAGACGGTGTGACCTTTATCTTCGTCTTCACGAAGAAAGGGCCTACCAACGCCACGAACAGAATGCCAAAGAGAACAAGCCTTATCCTGTCCATCACAGCACCTCCTTCATTAACCTGCGGCTTAATATCAACCTCTGTATCTCGTTCGTACCCTCGTATATCTCCGTCACCTTGGCGTCCCTGAAGAGCCTCTGGACCTTGGTCTCACGGGAGTACCCCGTACTGCCCATCACCTGTACGGCCTTGGTGGTCACCCACATGGCGGTCTCGCTGGCATACATCTTCGCCATGGACGAGGCCCAGTAGTACTCCTGACCGGTGTCCTTCAGCCATGCCGCCTTGTACAGGAGGAGGCGGGAGGCCTCTATCCGGGTCCACATGTCGGCGAGGGTGAAGCCCACGGCCTGGTGCTGGTATATGGGCTTTCCGAAGGCCACCCTGTCCCTGGCGAAGAGGCGGGCCTCCTCGTAGGCCCCTTCGGCTATTCCGAGAGCCTGCGCCCCTATACCGATGCGGCCGTCGTTCAGTATCTCCATCGCTATCTTGAAGCCCTGTCCCGGCTCCCCAAGGACCTCGTCCTCCGTCGCCTCGTAGTTCTCAAGGACTATCTCACCGCTCCAAGCCGCCCTTATTCCGAGTTTCTTCTCCCTCTGTCCCCTTATCACCCCCTCCCTCTCCAAGTCTATCAGGAAGGCCACCACCCCCTTGTGGCGCAGCTCCGGGTTGCTCTGGGCGAAGAGTATGGCGTAGCGGGCTACGGGAGCGTTGGTTATCCAGACCTTCTGGCCGTTTATTATCCACCTGTCCCCCCTCTTCTCGGCCCTCGTCTTGAGGGCGGCGGCGTCGGACCCCGTGTGCGGCTCCGTGAGGGCGTAGGCCCCTATCATGACGGAGTTGCCCACCCTCTTACCCGCCGTTTCGGGTGAGACCAGAGGCTTCAGGAACTTCTCCTTCTGCTCCGGGGTCCCGAACTTCTCAACGCCGTAGGCGTAGAGGGAGTTGTTGACGGAGGCTATGACGGCGTGGGAGGCGCACTCCTTTGCCAGCTCCTCTATAAGCAACACGTAGGCCAGTGTGTCCATCCCCGCACCGCCCCACTCCTCGGAGGTCTTTATCCCCAGAAATCCGAGCTCTCCCATCTGCCGAACGGTCCCGTAGGGGAAGGTCTCCTGTTCGTCTATCTCCGCGGATACAGGCGCCACGTACCTCTTCACGAAGTCCCTCACGGCATCCCTCAGGGTTAGGTGTTCCTCTGAAAGTCTCAGGTCTATCATCGGGAACGGTATTTTACGCCCGATTCCCCACGCGCTGGTGCGCCTCCCACCACGTTGTGGAGCTTTCCAAAACCCACGAGTTCAAGGGTTATCTCGTCCCCCTCCTCAAGACGCCGGCCGATCTCAACCCCGCAGGAGTCCGGCACCGTCCCCGTCCCCATAACCTCGCCGGGATAGAGGGTCTCCTCAAGGCCGGCGTAGGCCACCATATCTACAGGGGAATGTTGGGGGTTGGCCGTTGTGGAGTGGGAGACCATCTCGCCGTTTATATATACCCTAACCTCAAGGTCTTCAAACCTCGGAAGTATCTCGGAGGCTGGGATGACGAAGTTGGACATGGCCGTAGCGAAGTTCTTGGCCTTCACGACCGGGCCGAAGGGACTACCGTAGAACTCCTTCACCTGCATGTCCCTCGCCGTGAAGTCGTTTATGAGGACGAACCCACCTATGGCCCGGCGAGCCTCCTCCGGGGAGGGGTTCCGCACCTTCCGCACCACCACCACGCCAAGCTCAAACTCGTAGTCAAGGTAGCGGGTGTAGGAGGGGTAGGGTACCGTCTCCCCATCCCCGTAGAACTGGAGGTGGTTCCCTACGTAATAGACCGGCCTCTCGTAGAACATCCTCGGAGGTTTCAGGAGCCTCCCCGTTCCGGGTAGTTTCACGAGGCGGTAGAGGAGGGGTTTGAAGGTGCGCAGCAGTCCCAACTTGGCCTGCACGTAGTGCCTCTCCCAGAGCATGAAGTCCCGGAAGGATAGGGGTCTGAAGGGAGGGAGGGGCTTCCCCTCCTTGGGCCTGCTCCCCTCAAGCCTCCCCTTTACGTCCAGCTCGCCCCAGTCCCGCAGGAGAGCGAAGAGGTCATCACCGTACTCCGGGAGTCCCAGGTCGGCGACGGGTACCCAGCCCCCGTCCTTGAAGAGGGCGACGGAGACCTCACCTCCGAAATCCACCCTACCCACCTTCATCAAAGACCTCCTCCAAGAACTCCCTGAGGTGGCGGTTGAACTCCTGCGGGTTCTCAAGGGGGGAACTGTGGCCGGCTCCCGGTATCACCACCAACCTACTCCCCTCTATCGCCCTGTGGAGCTGGAGGGCTTCCCCGTAGGGGCGGGACGTATCATCCTCACCCACCACCACCAAGGTGGGGATCTTTATACCCCTGAGACCGTCCAGAAAGGGAGGGCGGTTGAATATGGCCCAAGCCGTTTGCACAAGCGCCTTTCTCCTCCTCCCGTCTTTGGACCACTCCCTCCACTTCTCCTCGTACTCCTTCACGAAGGGCTTATCCCAGGAGTGGGGTGAGAAAAGCGCCTTTTTAACACCGCGCGCTATGGCCCCCGGCCCCAGGAGCTGAAAGATAAGGGCCATGAGCGACCAGATGAACTTCTTCATCGGCTTCTCTCCGGTGGCACCCGTGTCGGCCAGGACCACCCCCCTGAGGAGTTCCGGATTGCGGGCGGCCAACCTCATACCGACGAACCCACCCATGGAAACCCCCACCCACACGCAGGGCCTCCTCCCACACCCGAAGAACTTCAGCAGCTCAACGGCGTCCCCGTATAGGTCCTCTATCCCGTATCCCCCCTCGGTAGGCTCACTCCTGCCCTGGCCCCTCCAGTCAAAGGCCACCACCCTGTAATCCTTGGCGAACTCCTCCATCTGGTAGCGGAAGAGACCGGAGTCCAACAGAAAACCGTGGGCGAAGACCAGGGTTTTCTCTCCCCCTCCCCTCTCCTCGTAGTGGTACCTCGCCCCGTTTATCTCAGCGTAAGGCATGACCCGTTATTATAAACCCTGTTTGCAAAATCACATTACTGCCTTAAAATTACCCGTCCATGATCCTGAAGGGGGAGTGGAAGGTAGCGCAAAGGGACGAGATAGCCCATCTCCTCTTGAACATGGCGGGGGGCAACTCCAAGATATCCATTCTCTCAGGTCCCCTCGGGAAGATGGGTCAGAAGGTGGAGATCGTCGTCCACAACGACAGGTTGAGGTCTTTCTCCGTCAACGGCCGGCAGGTCAAGTCCCTTTGGAGGGTAAAGGGGGCGCTCTTAAAGGTGCTTGAAAGTGAGAAATCAAGGTTTCACATATGTCCGGTTGATGAAAAGGCGGTCAACGGTATAAACCTACCCTTTCCCGCCCTGCTCATGGACGTCATAGCCACAAAGGATCACATAAGGCCACCGGAGAAGGACCTCTCGGAACACGTACTCCGTTTAAGACGGGTTCCGGAGGACGACGAGCTGCGCAGCTTCTTCCTTGACCTGAGAAAGGAGTTCAAAAACGACGTTAAGATCGCCAGGATACTCTCAACCTTCAAGTGCAGCGACCGTCAGTACGTCATGAGTCTGATAGATCGCCTCGTCTCGGAGGGTTATGCCATACTTCTGCCGCCCAGGAGAGAGGAAAGCCCCCCACCCGCAAAGCCGAAATCAGCCGATTCCTTGGATCTAAACCCCCTCATCATAGGGCTTATATCCTTCATGGCCTCGGCCATAAGCGGGGCGTTGGTCATCCTCCTCATGTACCGTTTTGTCTTAGGTGGGTGACCTCAGGGCCTCCCTGAAGACATCGTCAAAGGTGAAGAACCCCTTTTCCTTTCCCATCAAAAAGTCTATGGCCGGGGGCACCCCCAAAGCCAAAGCTCTCCTGGACGTCAGGCGGTGGGTCAGCTCCAACCTCTCCCCGTCTCCGAGGATGAAGATGGTGTGATCCCCCAACACATCCCCACCCC